>MNYO01000108.1 GCA_001873165.1 Candidatus Gracilibacteria bacterium CG2_30_37_12 | reverse complement strand
TTCTTGTTTTCGATACATTCTGTTTACAAATGAACGCCCGCATTCTTTGCATCTATTTTTTGGTTTTCAGGCATTATTGCACCCATCTTTTTTGATCCGAGAAGACCTACATTCCGGACATTTTTTTTGTCATAATTATTCAGGATGAAAAAATAGTACCAACGATAGTACTATTTTTCCTTTTACAATCAAGAGAACATAAAAAATCCAGCCTACATTTTTTTCTATTTACCCCTTTTTTTAGTATCTTCCGATTTCTCGTTCCATATCTCGATTTACATCCCGCTCTTTCAATACTTGTTTTTTCTCAAAAACTTTTCGTCCTCGGGCAAGTGCGACCGATATCTTGATCAAATTTCCTTTGGAATATACTTCTGTAGGAATGAGCGAAAAACCTTTTTCCTTGAGTTTCCCTGTAAGGTAATCGATAGTTTTCTTGTGGAGAAATATTTCTCGGTCCGCCGATGGATCGATCCCGAGTTTATGAGGCAAGTGTTCATAAGGGGAAATATGGAGTCCTTTGAGAATAGGTCGTCCTGAAGCGAGACTCACATAACTTCCTTTCAAATTACACTGTTTTGCTCGTACACTTTTCACTTCTGGTCCGGTCAATTTTATTCACGCTTCGTACCCTTGCACGATTTCATAATCGAACAAGGCTTTTTTATTGACGTGAAGTGAAGTAGTAAGTGATGCCATAAATTATAAAAAATTATTTTCCAAACATACGCCGAGCTCATTTGAGGGTTTCGAGGGCTTTGTAGAATTCTCTTTCTTTGAAATCGGGCCAGAGAGTATCGGTGAAATAATATTCACTATATTCACTCGTATAGAGGAAATATCCAGAATGTCTCGTATCGCCACCCGTTCGTACAATCAAGTCTGGTGGCGGAAATCGTCCCGTATCGAGAAATGGAAGAAAGGTGGTTTCATCGAGCGAATTTATATCACCACCATTCTTTATGAAATTCTTCATTCCACGGATAATCTCATCTTGTCAGCCATATCCGATTGCCAGGATAAGAGTCATTTTTGTTCCGTTCTCTGCTTCTTTTGTGGCATCATTGAGGACTTTTACAATATGAGGGGGAAGTATATCTGAATTCCCCACCCATTCAAATTTGATACTTTTTTCGAGAAGTTTTGGGAGGAGACTCTGAATACTTTTTACGAGCAGATCATAGAGATATGTGAGCTCTTCCGTACTTCTATTTTCTATATTTTTCTTGGCAAGTGCCCAAAAACTACAGTATTCTATTTTCTCATTATAGCAAAGTTCTACCATTTCTTCGAGACGGATTCGTCATTCTTGGTGACCGAGAAGAGTTTGAATCATATGTTGTTTTGCCCATCGACGATTTCCGTCCATGATAAATCAGAGGTGCACGAGCGAAAAAATTAAAAAGTAAATTATCTCCGTTTTACGATTTTGTCGCATCTAAATAACTCTGTAATAGAATTCCGGCCGCTATATCATCGATGAATTTTCTCGGATCTTTTCCGAAAGGATCCACGGCATTTTTCGCTTCGAAACTCGTCAATCGCTCATCCCATTCTATGTATTGTATATCTTTTGGGAGAATATTTTGGAGTTTTTTCTGAAATTCACGAGTTCGAATAGCTTGTTCCGAAGTTGTTCCATCCATATGATTCGCAATCCCAATGAGAATCGTGTCAATATGGCGCTCCTTAATAATCTTTGGAAGTCGAGAAAATGCTTCCTTGGTGGGAATAATCGAGAGAGGAAGAGCAATTCATTCTATCTCGATGGCGAGTCCGATTTTCTTGGTTCCGTAATCGATGGCGAGGATGGACATAGTATATAAGAGGGATAGAAAATACGTCATTTCGAACGGAGTGAGAAATCTACCTTAGCCCCATTATCTATTTTAAGTACTAGGAATTATATCAGATGCAAGATTTATTTAATTAACTCAAATGGCAAGATACTGAAATTTAAAGAAAGCTTATGTAGATTTTTCCGTCGTTATCACTCGCTCGAAATGACAATCTTATTTACTTTTGATATCGATATGCATCTTAATGTTCACATCGCTTCCGAGATGGATTTTGATATCGGTAATTCCCACCTGTTTGAGTTTGTGTCCTTCTGGAAGGAGGATATGTTTTTTCTCTAATTCCACATCGTATTTTTTCTGGATAGCGAGGATAATTTCATGTTCCCCGAGTCCTCCGAAAATCTTGTCTTTGCTTCCAGCAAGTTCGAAAGTCAGAGTCATATTGTGAAGTTTCTCAGCAATCTCGTGACGTGCTTCCATAAGGTGACTTTTATTATCTTGAGCTTTTTTCTTTTTCTCTGTTTCTCGTTTGATGAGTTCTGGAGTAGCGATTCTCGCCAGCTTTTTCGCGATGAGAAAATTCCTCGCATAGACGTGACTCACTTCGATGATTTCTCCTTCTTTCCCCACATTTGCGATACGTTCGAGAAGTTGGACTGATACGGTGCTTGCTGCCATAAGTTAAAGGTGTTAAGATATATTACAAATCTTCATCAATTTGATCGTGCATATTTCCACAATGTTCACAAGTAGTAGTATTAGGAGTGAGAGCCCTTTCGCATCCAGTACAAGTATTCATTAAAACCAATTCCAAAACTTTTCAAGCAAGATCATCTGATAGGGTTCGCAAGAAACGTTGTCCTTTTTTGGAATCGATATTGGGCATATTTTGATATATTTCAAAAATTTCGTTTCCTCCTGAATATTCCGTTAGTAGCCCTGTCATATGATGAGATATGAGAAAATAGAAAGTAAGAATTTTCTTATGATAATATATTTTACTTCTCTTCCTTTGTATCCAAGATGATCTTATATCCGAGAAGTTCCGATGTAAGATTGATATTGGTTCCTCCTTTTCCGAGAACCTTTGCTTTTTCTTCCTCAGCAACGATACATCGGATGATTTTATTTTCTTCATCGATAGTAACTTTTTCTACTACTCCTGGAACAAGCGATTTTCGTACGAGCTCTTCTCGGTTTTCTGTATAGTTAATGATATCAACTTTTTCTCCAGCAATCTCGTCAATAACTGCACGAACTCTGGCTCCTTTTGGTCCGATGAGACATCCTGCTGGGTCTACTTCGTTGTATTCAGAAGCAACAATTATTTTCGTCTTGAAGCCAGGAGTACGAGCGATGCTGACAATCTCAATGGTTCCATCTTCGAGTTCTGGAGCATTCATCTCAAAAAGTTTCACAACAAGATTGGTATCTTTTCGAGTAAGAGTTACACGAGGTCCAGCAAGTGTATCTTCCTCGAGTTTTGCAACAGAAAGGTAGATTCGTGATCCTGGAGTATATTTATCCTTGGAAACTTGTTCAGATTTTGGGAGGACAACCTGATTTCCATTGTAATCAAGAAGTACACGATTTTTCTCTACGAGTTCTACTTTGAGACTGATAATTTCTCCTTCTTTTCCTTTGAAGAGATTGAAGATTTTTTCTTTTTCTGTTTCTTGAATTTTTTGGATAATTACTTGGCGAGCTGCTTGAGAAGCGATACGTCCAAATCCTTCTGCGTCTGCAAGAACTTCTTCACTGACATCGATTTCGATGGTATCTCCGATTGCGAAATTCACAGCATCATCTCCGAGATCAGCCAGAGTCATCTGAGTATCTGGATCTTCTACTGTTTCCACGATAGTTTTTTCTACCGTGATTTCAATGTCTCCTGTATCAAAATCGAGGTGGACATTTACTTCACTGTCTTTATTTCCGAAATCTTTTCGGTAGGCAGTTTTAATGGCAGATTCTATAATTTCTACGAGTCGTTCTCGTGGGATTTTCTTTTCCGCAGCAATTTGATTAATAGCAGATTCTATTTTTCGTATATCTATCATAAGTGATAATATTAGGAGAATAAATGAATAGTTTGGTATAAAAAAAGAATTTGGAGGGAAATCCAAATTCTTTTCTCGAGTTCCCAAATATAAGAGGGAGTATATGCGTATTTTTTATTTTATCAAATCTTTTTATGGAGTTGGTACTTCTGCGTTAGGAACTGACTCAACAACACTATTTCTTGGTATATTTTTCTTGGTATTTTTGATAATAGTATAGTCACGCCCTGCTTCATAGTTGGTACTTTCAAGAGGAAATACATCAGTTGATATGACTGGTTCTGAGATTGCTCCAGATGTCGTATTCTCTGTTACAACTGGAGGAACTGGAGTGTTTTTTATCACTTCCTGAATATTGCTTTTTCTAGATTTTTGAATATCGGTCGAAAATAGTGAACTAGAGAAAAATACTCCAATGGCAATAATCAAAAAACTGACTCCTGCCATGATTTTTGTGTTTTTCTGTACAAAAAATCGAAATCCTGCTCGACGTTGCTCACTGAGTTCCGTTTTTACTTCTGCGACATACTCTGGTGTAATAAGAATATCTTCTGGAATCTTTTCCGATGTAATGGTTTCAGAAATGACTTCCATAGAAGATTCTTGAACAGAGGGTTCAAGAATATCTGTCGCCTCAATTTCTATTATTTCTAAATCTTTTGTATCAAGAACAGGAACTGTAGTTTCTATTATTTCTTGTATTTCAGGATTGATAGCAGTTACATCAATCGCTTTTACCTGAGAAGATTTTTCGATGGAAATAGAAATGTCTCAATGATCTTTAATGATTTCATTGCTATCAAGATTAAGATTGAGGAGATCGTTATCAAGACCTAGTTCATTAGAGATATGAAAATTTGGGAAAAATTCTTTAGAAGGTGTTTGTTCAAGAATGATTTCTTCTTCCGATGGAATAGCTTCAGTTTCCACATTAGAAAAAATAGAATAAGCTTCTTCTTTTCATTCTATTTCTAGAGATAGAACATCAGATATCTTTATTCATTCTACTTCTGTTTGTAGAGGAGTCTCTATGGCATTAACAGGAGAAATATTTTGCTTTTTTTCTGCTTGCTCGGCAATTTCAGCAAGAGATATTTCTTGTTCTATATTTTCCACTATAGGTTCTTGTACGGGTTGCATAGTAGAAGTTTCTCCTTGAGAATTCTGTTTCAATTTCATAAGAGAAATCTTCGGACCGGTAGAAGGAATTTTTTCTGTCACTTTTTCCATCTCAGGTATGGTATTATTACCGTCTGCGGACAGGGAGATTTTATTATCTCATTGAATGGTAGGAAGAGGAATATTTCCTGTTTTTGGAGAAGTGGATGCCCCTACTACAGGGATATTTTTGAGAGCATTGAGATTAAGAGCCATAAGGTTATTGCTTGTTTGAAATATGTATTTCTAATATAGTATAAATTCTTCATCCTGTCAAAAAATCGAACCAATTTTATAAATCATACCGAGAACTATTTATTTCAACTTGATTTTTCTCAAGTTTTTTGTACTCTGTAGACAAGTTATTAGAAAAAAATATTTCTCTATCTTATTCTTCTCTCCATGCGTTTTACCGTTGATACAAAAGTCCTCAAAGAGGCGATTGATGTTGTGAGTCATGCAAGTACGGTTTCTAATATGACGCCGATACTTGAAAATATTCTCATTTCTGCTCAGTATAAGAAAGTGGTATTGACTGCTAATAATTTGGAGATGGCAATGGAGTACATCATCGATACATGAGTAGATATAGAACTTGAAGGGAATTTCACGGTTTCTGCTAAGTTTCTTGCTTCTTTTATCTCTCTCGTACAAGACGATAAAGTGACTATCGAACTTCTTTCTGGAGGTTCACTCCAATTCACCACCCCATCTTCCGAAACGAAAGTAAAAGGAATCGAGGCATCAAAATTTCCACTCATCCCAGTATTTAAAGCAGAACAACCATTCCGAATCAATTCTGGAGATTTGAAAAAAGCGATCGATCGAACCCTTTTTTCTACCGCCGAAGGAAATATTCGTCCCACTCTTGCGGGTATTTATCTCGCGCTTCAAGACAAAAATGCCGTATTTGCCTCCACTGATAGTTTCCGACTCTCGGAATATATTCTCATAAATTCGGTGCAATCGAATGATTCTACGGCGATTATCATCCCTTCCAAAACAGCTATGGAACTTTCGAGGATTCTTCCTGAGAATGTTCCTGTAGAACTTTTCCTTTCTGAGAATCAATTTCTCGTAGTATTTGGAACTATCAAAGTTTTTTCTCGATTGCTGAATGGACATTTTCCCGACTATACAAATTTCTTCCCAAAGGGGTACACCACAAAGTGAGTAGTGATGCGAAATTATTTGATAATCGCTCTCAAACGAGCAAATCTGATTAGTCGTGAAAATAACTACAATACTCGTATCGCTTTTCGGTCCGAATCTGGACTCGAGATTTCCACGGGAGATACCGAAATCGGAGCAGGAACCATCCGTGTGATTGCTTCCGTCGAATGAGAAGATGCGCAAATCGGACTCAATTCCGTCTATATGCTCGAAGTTCTCGGAGTTATCAAAGAAGATTATGTTAGTATTGATTTCGAAACGCCACTTTCACCGATTATGATTAAGGGAGTTCCAGAAACTGATGGGAAGAGTACATACCGACATATTATTATGCCGTTGAAGATATAATCGAGTCAGAAAGTCGAAAGTCTATAAAGTCCGTAAAGTAAGAGATTTGTCATTATAATCCCGCAAATAGGAGTGGTAATCCAATTAAAATAATCGTCATCCTGAACTCGATTCAGTCCTAAAGGATTGCCCTTCGGGGAAGATCTTCCATTTTTAAATATTTTTTCTATGTCTCACTCCTCTCTCGCACTCTTCGAGCAAAAAGAAATCCGTCGTATTTGGCACGATGAAAAATGGTATTTTTCCATCGTTGATATTATATCTGTGCTCGATGTTACTGGGCGAGAACCACGAAAGTATTGGTCGGATATAAAGAAAAAGATTATTATAGAAGGCTATACTGAAGTGTCCGAAAAAATCGGACAGTTCAAAATGATGGCAGAAGACAGGAAGATGCGTCTCACAGATTGTGCCGATACTGAAACACTTCTTCGCATTATTCAATCTATTTCTTCTCCAAAAGCAGAACCGTTCAAACGATGGCTGGCTCAGGTTGGGTACGAGCGAATCCAAGAAATAGACGACCCAGAGCTTGCAATGGAACGTATGCGATCGCTCTACGAACAGAAGTGATATACTAAGGATTGGATCGATAAACGAGTGCGAGGAATCGCGGTTCGTAAAGGTATGACGGATGAATGGGATGAACGAGGAGTAGAGAAGAAAGAATACGGAATCCTCACAGCAGAGATATCTCGTGCGACATTTGGGATGACACCGAGTGAATATCTCGATTACAAAGGACTCACCAAGAAAAAAGACAATCTCCGAGATCATATGACGGACTTGGAAATCATATTCACTATGCTTGGAGAAGCCTCGACAACCGAGATTATGAAACAGAAAGACTCCAAAGGTTTCCGCGAAGTACAGAAAGCGAGCAAAGAATGAGGAACAGTCGCAGGAAATGCTAGAAAAGAACTGGAAACGAAGACGAAGCAAAAAGTTGTCTCGAAATCGAATTGTCTCTCGCCGGAGAGAAAGAAGCTTTTAAGTAAACTTTAATTGATAAACTATATAATACAGTATGGATGTTCATGAAAATACTAAAAAGAAACTACTAGGATATTTATGAGCACTTGTGCTTGGAATATTACTTTGTTTGATTGCATGGTTATTGCATAGTAACTTACCAAGTATAATTATATTTTCTATAAAACACTGAATACTGTATGTATCTTTCTGAGTAAGTGCTTTGGTTGGAGGTTGATTGGTTATTTACTGATCGTTATCACTTGTATTAACTTTAATTCTTCTTCGTGGAAAAAAGTTGTTTCTCTGGTTTTTCTTTATAGTATCGATAATACTTTGTGTGATATTATTATGAATTTTTTTTATGGGACTTTCCCATTCGGATGTCAGAGTATGAAAAATACTAATATTACTAGCCTTACCGCTTACATTGGCGAGCACTTGCTATATGTATCTTTTTAAGAAAGTAGATATAACCTGTGAAGATATCATAAATACCGAAATAACTAAAAAATAAGATATTTAAAAAAACTAATTTTCCTCTATGCTCCACACTCTCCAATCCCTTGAACAAGCTTCCCTTATTCAAATCTCTGCTCTCACTTCCGAAGTGGCTCTTATCGAACTCCGAAATGCTATTCTCGGAAAAAACGGGTCTTTGACCGAACTCCTCAAATGAGTAAAAGACCTCTCCGACGAAGATAAAAAAACCGTCGGTAAAGCCATCAATGAATGCAAGATTCGCATCACTGCGGCTTTTGAAGTACAACTCGTGGTCATTAAGAACAAACTTATCGCCGACCAACTCGCGAACGAATTCGAGGATGTGACGACCCCAGTTTCAGAAGATACCGGAAATCACCTTCATCCGATTACTCGGACGCTTATGAAAGTCGAAGACTCTTTTAAACGTATGGGATTCGATTGTTACGAGTCGAACGAAGTCACCACCGAATATTGGAATTTCGATTCCCTCAATATCCCAAAAACCCACCCAGCACGCGATATGCAGGATACCTTCTGGCTCGAGGGAACAGGAAATGTTCTCGCGACGCAAACTTCGAGTATGCAGAATATCATCATGAAATCCAAAGGAGCGCCGATTAAGGCGATTATCTCTGGACGTGTGTTCCGAAACGAGGATATCGATGCGACGCACGAGAATACTTTCTACCAAGTAGAGGGAATAGTGATTGATAAAAACATTACTCTTGCGAACCTCAAGTATACACTCAGAACGATGCTCTCTGATATCTTCGGACGAGAGGTTTTCATCCGAATGCGTCCTGGATATTTCCCATTCGTGGAGCCGGGAGTGGAAGTGGATTTCTCTTGCCCATTCTGTTCTGGAACAGGATGCAAGATATGTAAGCGTTCTGGTTGGATAGAATTTATGGGAGCAGGTCTTATTCATCCGAATGTTCTGCGAGAAGGAGGAATCGACCCAGAAGAATATACCGGATTTGCCTTCGGATTCGGACTCAATCGTTTGGTTATGATCGATTATGCAATTCCAGATATGCGTTATTTTCAGAATCCAAATATTGCATTTTTGAAGCAGTTTTAAAAGAAAGATTTGACATATGCACAATTCGGAATAAATTACCTACCATACGTTAGGTAATTTATTTTTTACTATTTCTGTATATGAAAAATCTTATAAATGAAGGGTGAATGGATCGATTCGGACGTATTTCTCTTTCAGAAATTCTCTTTATCATCGGATTCTTTTGGCTGGGTTCTACTCTCCAAATAGTGTTTTTTGTTCTCAGTCTCATACTTTTGGTGACGGGAATAGTTGGTTTTTGTCCATTGTATACTGTATTAAAAATTCGTACTGATAAGAAAGTTATAAAGATTTCGAAGACATACTGGCTTATTTTTATCATTCTTTTTGTACTCATCGGAGGAGTTGGAAGTTATTATAGCGCTTTTTTTACCAAGAAGATTTTCCTCGAGGATTATAATCGGATGAATAATTATTATAAACAAACGCTTTTTAATACTGGAAAAGAGATGCGTCCAGAATCTATCGCAAACTACGATGCGCTCTCAAAAGAGTATGCTGTATTCTTGAAAAAGTATACTTCGTATCACCCATATGCGTTGTATGGAGATAAACAATGGAATAATGATATAACAAAAGTTGCGAGCATTATTACGGATTTAAAAGATAAAATATATACCGGAGACTTGAAAGAATCACATCTGAATCTCGAGAAAGTTCGTCCTATTTTTCAGGATATTTTGAAGAGAAATAATTTTTCCATGCTTGCGATAACTCTCGTGGATTTCCATGATGTTATGGAAAAAGTCATAGAAGCAGCCGATACCAAAGATCCTGTAGGAGTCATCAATACCTATCCAGAGGCAAATGATAAACTCAATGCCATCGCAGCAGAAGCGAACGATGCTGAGATTCAGGCGATTCGGAAAAATCTTGAGGATATCAAAACTCTCGCAGAACAAGGACAATCAGAAAAACTCCCAGAAAAAGCTGCAGAACTCAAGAGTAGTTTTGTAAAAGTGTATCTGAAAAGAGGGTAAAATGTTTCTCCAAAAAAAAGACAGTAAAAAAGCCCAGCTTAGTAGCGGACTTTTTAAGATGTCTGAATCCTCTATGAGTCCATTCCTGAAGGTATAAACACTTCAATACGGAAAGAGTCATAGTAGAAGGTTGTGTCACGTATCACGCAACTTCAAATTTACAGTTTTTGTGTAAATTCGACTTACCCTCCTTGGGGAGATTTATTATAGAGGCATTTTCGCCTTTCCTCTTTGTTTTTTATTGGTATAAAGGAAGAGGAATATAATCATAGCACGAAATTATTTCGGATCACGATTATATATTCCTCTTCCCAAAGTTTTTGCAAGCCTCTGAGCGTAAAGCATTCGAAGCGTTTGTATTTTTATTTGAAAAAGTTTTTATTGGAGGCACCTTGAGTGATTAAGTCAAAGGCCGTTCTAGGAGAGTAAGATTTGTTAATGAACGTTCAGAAGGGAAGTATTTGTTCCTCTGTCCTGAATACCTAACTATCATATCCGAAAATGAAATATATTGCGAAAGAAGAGATATTGCTATTTTTAGAGATTATTGTTTAATATAAACTTTATAGAGTCTTTTGCCTTAAAGTAGGGATTTATTTTTTAGGAAAAATCTTTTTTATTTTTTCTGGATTTTTCGGTTTTACACAAGTTTCAGACATCGATGAACAAATAAATAATTCTATTTTAACTTGATTAAATAGAGGAAATCCATATATTATGACCCGTATTTACACCTAAAAAATATTTAACATATGTCGATTGTCGAAGATTTACTACTAGATATAGTGGTTGGAGCATTTCCTAAGATTTCCGAACCAAATATTACACTAGATACGCCACCAAAAAAAGAGCTCGGAGACTTCGCTTTCAATATATTTCCGTATGCAAAAGTGATGAAACTTGCTCCTTCAGTGATTGCTGAAAAAGTTGCCGAAGGTCTCAAAAAGCATTCTGAATACTTCAAAGAAGTGTCGATTATGGGCGGATATGTGAATTTCTTTCTGACGAATGAAGCCTGGGTGGATATATTCAGTTCTCTCTCAACTGAGAATAAACCTACAAATAATAAAACAGTTGTCGTGGATTATATTGGACTTAATATCGGAAAACCTTTTCATATTGGACATCTTTGTACTCCGTCTATCGGACAAGCGATAGTAAATCTTTATCGATATCAGGGTTATAATGTTATTGGAGATAATCATTTGGGTGATTGGGGTGGATTATTTGGAAAACTCATTGCTGGATATAAAAAGTATGGAGATCAAGAAAAACTGAAAGAAGATGCGATCGAACATCTTTTAGAAGTGTATATTAAAATAACAGCCGATGCGGAAGCCGATCCTCTGGTAGAAGAACTTTGTAGAAACGAATTTAAGAAACTTTCTGAGTCGGATATTGAAAATATGGAACTTTGGAAGGAGTTTACTTCTTATTCTGTTAATCGTTCTAATGAGATTATAGGTTTGATTGGAGCAAAACCAGATTACGCAATAGGTGAAAGTTTCTATGAAGGACTTCCACTTCCGAAGCTCGGAAATCATCCAGATCTGCAATATAGTATGAAATCAGTCGTGGCGGAACTTATAGAAAAAGAAATAGCTACGAAAAATGAGGATGGTTCTGTCGGAGTAATATTTCCCGAAGAAAGTAAAATACCTTCTTGTATGCTTGCCAAACGTGATGGGACACATGGATATCTAGCGTCGGATCTTGCAGCTACAAAATATCGTATGACGAATGGTTGGAATCCAACAAAGATTCTTATTTGTTCTGATGTTCGACAACAACTTCATTTTAGACAATGTTTTTCTGTCGCGAGACAAGCTTGGCCAGAGCTTTTAGAGCACACAGAATTGTATAATATAACTAATGGATATATACGACTTAAAGAAGGTGCTATGTCGACAAGAAAGGGTATTATTATTCGTTTGCAAGATTTGATAGAAGAAGGTTTTGCTCGAACTAAAAATATTCTCGTAGAAAAAGGACAATCACTTTCCAACGCAGACATAGAGGCTATTTCTATCGGAGCTATTAAGTATTCTTATCTCGCACAAGACCGCGAAAAAGATGTGGTTTTTGATTGGGACAAAGCTCTTTCTTTCGAAGGGAATAGTGGTCCGTATATTCAATACTCGTACGTTCGTGCAAAAAATATTATCGAAAAATCGGGAAAAATCACCTCATTTCAGGCAGATAAACTCGAGCTTTCTGAATACGACCGAGCCTGTCTTCGTCGTCTTTCATTTTTTAATAAGGCAATCTTAGATACTGCGAATAAATACAAACCTCATATTCTCGCAACGTATTGCTATGAACTTGCGAGTGAGTTCAATGCATTCTATGTACATACTCCGAAGATTCTTGAGGAACAAGATGCTAATCTCCGAAACTTCCGATTGAGTTTGATTATGAAAATCAGTGAGACACTGAAAAAAGGATTTGAACTTTTGGCGATAGAAATGCCAGAGAAAATGTAATAATTATTTTCCCTATTTTATGCAACAAACACTCTATGGAAGAAAGAAAAAAGGATCATCTCGATTTGTAGTGGTTGCTCCCCATGGATTGGATGATCTTTTCACGGACGTATTGACAGAGAAATTGTGAGAATTATTATACGCGAGCATCGTGATCAATGACACTTTTATGAAGCCGAGTAATATTCTTGCTGAGGAGAATTGAAATAAAGTACAAGATTTTAATAAACTTCCGTGGAATTCAGATGAAAATACCTATGTACATGAAGGAGAAAATAGTGGATTGTTTGATTTCAATGTAGTGGGTTCAAAACCCCGTGACTTTAGTCCGATTGTAACTATACTGTCAAGTAGTATATCTTCTTACAGTAGAAAATCAATATGAAATATAGAAAAGCTTCCCATGTCACCTACGACTGTAGGTACCACATAGTATGGATTACTAAATATCGAAGAAAAGTACTTACCAAAGTACTTCAAGCTAAGATACAACAAGTCATCGAAGGAGTCTGTAAAGAAATGTA
>MNYO01000064.1 GCA_001873165.1 Candidatus Gracilibacteria bacterium CG2_30_37_12 | reverse complement strand
AAAAAGTTTCTTTTCTGGGTTTCTGATATTCCCCTGTCTTCCTCCTCCATATCCACGCTTACGGTTTTGTTTGGAAAGAGCTACTTCTATGACAAATTGAGTAAAGACAGGTAAAAGCGATTGAAATTCTTCAGGGGATATTCCTGTGAGGGCACGAAAAATACTATTGTTCTTAAGAGCACGATTGAGATCCATACAAGAAAACATGAGACAAATAGAAATATACTACAATGTGACCTTTGTAGTATATTCATTTTTTGTTTCGGGACAAGTATAATACCATAAGTGGCATTCGAAAAGGTATTATAGGCAGTCTGAAACTCACTCTGTGTTGGGACATGATAGGCTATATCTCCACAAGGGCTCGTCGTCCAGATATTAGCAGATGTATTGGTCGTCGTAGAAAGTTGGGTTACTCGCCAATCATAGTTACTCGTACCATTGTAGTACCAAGTGGTGGCTATAGGTGCAGTAAATACATTTGTAGCAACACTTGATCCTGCGGAAAGCGTTGGGGTGGCACTATAAGTATCGAATCCATCATTACGAGCAAATTGAAAGAGTTTTCCATCGACGTTTGCAAGAGCTGTACGAGCAGTTGCTGTACTATTATAATTGGCAGTAGTGGTGGCTCCGACATTACAGGCAGCCTAGATTTGTCCATTCGGAAGCTTGATATCTTTCGTATCACATCATGGGAAGGTTCCAACAGTACTATCGAAATTGGAGAGAAGTGAGAGTAGTACAAGTCCAGTACCAGAAAGTATTTCTGATTTCGAAACATACGCATTATAAAGTCCTCCCGTAGAAGCGAGGATGTCGAGAGATCCAGAAGCTATGATGGAAGTATTTTCTTGTACTGGCTGATTCATAGTAGTTCTGGAATTTCAAAGGAGTACTCCGAGAGAATCTCCGATGCTTTTTGGAAATCGTTTAGAATAATCAGAGGTTGAAGAAGCGCTAGCTACTGGAATAACATCTGGAACAAAAGCACTCACCGTACTACTGTCTTCGAGGAATACCATGGCTTGCATCCTATTTTGAGCAAGATTCACTGAGTAGGTCATAGAGATGGTGACATCCGATGGATCTATCATTCCTCCAGGAGAAAGTTTAGCAATATTTCCTACTTGTTCTCGGGCAAATCATTGGTATCCGATAATAGTTCCAGATGCTGTTATATTTATAGAGTTTTCTGGAAGAGGGTACTTCCCTGACTTGATTTGAAAAACATCCAGTCATTGTTTCAGATTGGTAAGGTTCGATATACGAGCACTGTCTCGAGCCGAACCAGCAAACCCTCAGAGATTTATGAAAGCAATGGTTCCGAGAATCACAAGGATAGTGATGACGACGATGAGTTCGACGAGGGTGAATCATAATACTCCTATTGATTTCCGCCTATTCATGGGAGAAACTTTTTGTCACTCTCCTTTCCGAGGAGAGGCTCCCCGAAGGCTCCCCAAAGGGAAGTACTTTGGAGTGGCAGTGCTCTGGAGTATGTGGTGAGGTATATTGGAAATATTTGATGTATGCTTCATAATAGGTTTAAATAATGAATTAAAAAGAATATTTTGAATCTATATTATACTTCTACGATTTCGTTATGGACCCGACCGAAACACAAAAAAATCCCGAGTACGCAGTGGAAGCATATACGGGATGAGAGAATGCGAAAAAATGATTAGTCGGCTGTCGGCTGTCGGCTGTCGGCTGTCGGCTGTCGGCTGTCGGCTGTCGGCTGTCGGCAATAAGTGTATATTGGTGTTATTGCTGTCAAGGACATTTTGTAGAAAATGACGACTAAAGTGCAAAGATTATAGGAAAAAATGAGAGAGATGCAAATTTATTTGCATTTTCATTCGTCCTCTCTATACTACCACTCATACGTATAGAAACAGAAAGGTTATAAGAAAGGTTGGAATCTCTCTTCTTTCTCGATTTCTCTACAGCAAGTGTCGTGCAAAGTCACGGAATTTGGGTGGAACCGCCGGTGAAAATCTCAAACTGGTCCCAAAATCTCTTTTTATAGAGGTTTTGGGATTTTTTATTCGTTTAATTTTCAACTTATGGTAAATGTAGAAATGAAGGATTTAGTTTCATTCGCGAGTACTCGGGGATTTGTGTACCAAGGATCGGAGATTTATGGAGGATTGGCAAACGCTTGGGATTACGGTCCAATCGGTTCCGCTCTCAAGGAAAATCTTAAGAATGCTTGGTTGAAGAATTTTGTTCAAGAGCGTCCCGATATGGTATCGCTCGATGCAGCGATTCTTATGAACCCAAATGTTTGGGTAACTTCTGGTCACGTAGGAGGTTTTAGTGATCCTCTGATGGATTGTAAATCTTGCAAACAACGCCTCCGTGCCGATAAACTCATCGAAGAATATATGGAAAAATCGGGAGATATAGAAGTTCCCGTGGAATGGGCAGGAGAAAGTACTCCACCAGAAAATTTGACGACTTATATTGCACAAAAGAATATTAAATGCCCCTATTGTGGTAAAAATGATTTTAGTGATATTAAGAAATTTAATCTGATGTTTCGAACATTTCAAGGGGTTACGGAAGATTCTTCTGCAACCGTCTATCTTCGACCAGAGACAGCACAGGGTATCTTTATAAATTTTCAAAACATTGTTCGTACTTCTCGAAAGAAAGTGCCATTTGGCGTAGCTCAAGTTGGTAAGGCTTTTCGTAATGAAATTACTCCAGGGAATTTTATATTTCGTACTCGTGAATTTGAACAGATGGAAATAGAATTCTTCTGCGAACCAGAATCTATTGCCCCAGGAAAACATCTCGAACATCATGCAAAATGGAAAAGTGATTGTATGAATTTTCTAACGAAAACTATTGGAATTCAACCAGAATCTCTTCGTTTTCGAGATCACGGAGCTGATGAACTTTCATTCTATAGTGCTGCCACTACTGATATAGAATTTAAATTCCCATTTGGATGGGGAGAACTTTGGGGAATCGCTGATCGTACTGATTATGATTTGAATGCTCATATGAAAGAAACAAAGCAAGATCTCGCCTACTTTGATCCATTTACCAATACAAAGTATGTTCCCTATGTTATAGAACCTTCTCTTGGTCTCAATCGACTCTTTCTCACAACACTTCTCAATGCTTATACAGAAATAGAAATGGAGGAAGGATCTCGCATTGTTATGAAATTCGCTCCTGCGATTGCTCCGATTAAAATTGCCGTTCTTCCCCTAGTGAAGAAACTCGGAGCTGAAGCTATGGAAATTTATAAACTTCTCTCTCCGCACTTTATGTGCGAATATGACGAAGCAGGTGCTATTGGAAAACGATATTATCGCATGGACGAGATTGGAGTTCCTTTCTCTGTCTGCGTGGATAGTGATAATTATAACCAAGGACAACTCACTATTCGTGATCGTGATACCGGATTACAAGAAACCATAAAAATAGAAAATCTTGTTGAATATTTTCGAAGCAAGGGATGTTAGAGATTATGGTTAAATAGAAAATTATGTGTGGTTAAAAATACAAGTTGTTCTCTTATCTAAGGCACCCAAGTATCAACTTTTATATTTCTCGCTAAATTTGGCTTGTTTTTGACTAATTTACCCCCTTATCTGCCCTCTGGAAGCGGGGTGAAGTAGTCAAAACAGCCACACACTTTTTGCCATTATGCCAAAATATACAAGCACTTAAAAAATATACGTTTAATATCGCCATAGATGATTTCTGATCTGGATA
>MNYO01000003.1 GCA_001873165.1 Candidatus Gracilibacteria bacterium CG2_30_37_12 | reverse complement strand
AATGAGAGGTTAGCTATGGATTCTATCTGTTCTTTGGCGAATCATTGGTATCAGATGAGAATTCCTGAGGCTGTTATGTTTATAGGATTCTCTGGGAGAGGATACTTACCTGATTTGATTTGAAATATATCTAATCACTTCTTGAGATTAGTAAGGTTCTCTATTCTATTGGCATCTCTGGCAGAAGATTGGAAACCTCAGAGATTAAGGAATGCTATAGTAGAGAGTATGACGAGGATAGTTATTACTACTATGAGTTCGACGAGGGTGAAAGCGGAAAACTCCCCCTTAATCCCCCTCAATCAAGGGGGAAAATAACATGGAGTTTGTTTCTGGGAAGTAGGGGGAGTTTTTGTTTGCATGGGAAAACTCATAAAGAAATAGAAGATTATGCAATAATATGTGAGAATTATTTGATTACATACTCTGCATTTATTTTATACAAGATATTTGCAACAATAACATTCGCTTTATCTTGAATCTGGAGAATGATATAAGAATCCTTTGTGGTATAGGAAAGAGAATATTTCATATCGAGAATATAGATATCTCCTCATTTTGAGATACCAGCGATAGCTTTATGATTTGCATCGATAATATATCCACCTTCTGGGAGATTTGGACTCGAAAGTGTATTCTTTACAAACGAGAATCCTGAACTCGGAAGAATCATAAGACCATTTCGTGTGAGTCCATCGAAAGTCGATACTTGTTCCATATAGGAAACTGGAGCGACATTAATCTTCTCAGAGAATATGACAATATTTTTTGCATCCAAAATCTGAATTTGAAGAGGAGTATCTTGATTCGCAGGAATAACCGTTATATGAAACGATGTATCTTCCAATGCGATTTTCCCCGTTCGTTCATCAATGGTAGCGATATGTCTACCGGATTGAGTGAGCACAATTCCACTTGCACCATTTCCTGTTAACGCAAATGTTCCGTCATGTATAGTTTTTGCCATATCTGGCGTGGTTGGCTCTATTCGAGTAAGATTTCCACTTCTGAGTCGAAATATATCAATAGGTTCACTAGGGAGAACTTCACTCAAATTTCCAGAAATGATACTTCCAGAAAGAGATCCTATTTCCGGAACTGGTGGATACACTGTAAGAATTAAATTTTTCGAAGAAATATTTCCATTTCCATCTTTTGCGAAGAGTCGAATCTTCTTCGTAAAGAGCGTATCAAATGGTCCAATTTCTAGGTCATAAATCGTATTTCCCTGCTTGATTCCATAGGGTGAATTTGGTGTAATACTATCTACATCATTGGTCATATCCTCATCTCCGTTGGTATCTTGCGTGAGATCCGAATCGATCCAGACACTATCTACTCAGGAGATATCTTCTATATAAGTTTTGAGACTCAAAATCTGTTTCTGGTACACTGGTACTTTAATCACATCGCCATAGGTAATGAGCGGACCTTCCGTGTCAGCTTGTCGTTGAGGAGAAAGGAGATTGAGTGAAACAGTCGTACTTTGTACATCTTTTTCTACTGAGGAAATGCGTGCATAATACCAATCGTTCGGAGCCGAAAGCGATACATTGTATTTCTCGGATTTCTTTCCAAGTGCGAGATACTGATATGTTCCAGGACCATCCAAACGCATAGAACCTCCATCAAAATAGGAGAATGCCACAAAACTATTTCCTGTAAGTTCTACCTGAGTTCCAGGAAGTATCGGCATACCATAAAGCGTGTCGATATTAAGAGTTTTTTGTTCTTGTGCAGATTTAAAGAGATACAGTTTTCCGCTCTTCATCCAGATTTTTGCATTCTTGAGGAATTCATAATTGGTATTTTTGGCGATAGAAAGCGTCTGAAGAGTAGTTTCTCCATCTCGCATATAATCAATAGTCGCTCCACCAGCATCGGTATATACCGTTCGTCGTTCCGCGATGATAATAGGATTCGTACCATTGGTATCTGGCGTGATATATTGGTACGTGTTCATAGTGACGGTTGCTTGCCCAGAGGCACGACCAAAGGAAGCAATATTATTACGTCCTACAAATCCCACATGAGCTGTATCCATAACCGTTTCAGCCGAAAGATCAGGAATGAGATCTACTTTATGAATAGCGGTTTTTGGGGAAATAGTCAGAGAATTTTCTCCAGCATTTATTCGGTCAAAACGATCGATATAATCATAGTATTCAAATCGAAATACATTATCCGAAACGAGATTTGCTGGCTGGAACGAGAAGTTGATCTCATTGGATGCTACAAAAGTTTCCTCAAAATGATTCGGTGCAGCGAGTATTTTTGTGGTATTATTATCGGAAACAGTCGATAGAAAATCTTGCCAAGCAACTACTTTTGGTGAATCAGAGATATGCGAAGAAGGTGGAGTTGAGAGGAGATTTTGTTTCAGATAGAGACTGTTATCCATTCGATACACAATGTCATTATTTCCATTTTTATTTGCATCAATATATACGACTGATTCTTTCCCATCTACGAGATCGATATAATTAAAAAGTCGTGTCTGATTATTGTTCTGATCGAGAATATAAATACCTTGATACTGGTAACTTGCCGTAGTAGTAGACGGAGGATTGTTAGTGGTTGTTGGAGTAGTAGTAGTAGTCGTAGAAGTAGTACTCGGAGTATTAAGAGCAAGAAGTGAATTCGTACTTTCTGCATACGCAAGAGTATGAATCGAATCATTTCTCTTGGTATCACGAGCAAAAGTAGTGAGATTCTCTTCTATCCCAGAAACAAGAGTCTTTCCAATATCTTGAATTTCTTGAATTTCCGTATCTTTTCCACCATTTTTGATTCGTTCCATACTTGGAATAATTTTATCATTGGTAGCAAGAATCTTTTGCTTCATCTCATCTCCAAGCCCATTATCTGTAGAAAGAGATAATGCTTTGATATTTTCCCCTCCAATTAACAAGATGGATGGGGTAGTTTCCTTGATCATCGTACCTGTTCGAAGAATCGTATCCATCTCGGTTTTAAGTTTTGTTGCTTCTGTTTCTTCTCCTTTTATATAATCTTTCAGAAGTCGGAATTTTTCTGTATTCTGAGATTGCAAATCTTCTATGAATTTCGTTTCTGTATCTCCTTTATATGAAACTGCCTTTTGAAGCGTATCGGCGATTGCAAGAGCTTTTTGGTCATGAAGTCCCCGAATAGTCTGTATATTCTCGGTCAATATATCTTTGAGTCCTTGTACGGTCACTTCTTCTCGAGAATGTTTCTCCATATATTGGTTGAGTGCCACAAAATTATGAAGCACGTCAAAAGAGAGTTTTCGGAGGAGAAATGCCATCGTTTCGTCTCTTGTTGCTTTTCGTTTTCCCGTAGCAGGAACATACCCATGAGGAGCACCAACGGGTACTTCTATGTGACTTGGGGCAGTATTCTGAAGATTGACATCTGGTACAACAATAGACCCAACCGTTGACAGATCATTACTAAACTGATTGATCGGATTAAGCGTTACTTTTGACATCGCCACGATAAAGTCCGTATCAAATTCGAGATTCACAAAACTTCCAATTTTAATAGCATCGATAAAAGAAAGTGGGAAATTTGGAAATTCCACATTGAGAAAATCAAGTCATGGCATAGTTCCTTGTCGTTCGGTAATCTGAGCGATCTGATCCCCTGCTCGCCATTCTGGCACAAATGGATTGATGCGCATAATACAGAGAATCTTCGCAACAATCTTAAATATATCGAGCACTGCAGCGATACCTCCGAAAAGTTTCGGGATAGTCGGTGGTGGTGGGAGATCGGGAAGTTTCACATTCGGCAAACTTGGTAAATCAGGAAGATTTGGAAGTCCCGGAAGTCGTGGAAGAAGTGGAAGAAATGGAAGCCCTATACCGAGAGTCGGAACATTTGGCAACGAGAGTCGTGGAAGTGTCGGAAGAATCAGTGGAACAAAATTAAAATGATATTCAGGCATAAGAATACGAAGTCCCCCGCGGATGTTATGCAAATCCACCCAAATATCTGGCCACTTTGGAAACTGAATAATCGGAATCTGTGGAATAATCGCAGAAATCAGTTTCATCATAAAATGTTTCAAGTCATATCGTTCATTACGACACACGCTACATTCTGCCTCATATCCATAGAAGAGATCTACAATCATCTGCCAAGATTTGAGAATGGCTTTGATCAAAATATAAAGCTCTACCCAAGTACGGAAGCGTTTTCCATTATCACTAATCCAACCTCCCATCATAAATTCTATCGCTTCGACATTACAGAGCAATTGACTCGCATATCGTTCTTTCCAAGTCAAATACTTTTGAAGTTTTTCAGGAAACCTCTTGTATTCCTTCATAATATTGATATTTTCCTGGAGCGTTCCGATAAGACTCTCCGTTCGGACAATCGCTTGCTTATCAGCTCCACTTGCAGTTCCGAGTTTCGACCATTTGTCTTGTTTATCCGCAAGTTCTCCGCTCCACTGTTTCTGAGTCAATTCTGCACTCTTGATTCCTTTGTCAATTTCTTCGATGGAAATAAGTGGTATCGCTATATCCACCATCTCCGTTTGAAGTTTTATGAGAGGAAGTTGCGACATAAATTCATAAGTTGCTTTCACTCAAGAAATGTTTTTTCCGGCAGAATTAATAGTATCCGCATTTTTATTAACAAAAGAATTGTAATCGGTTTTTGTAGATTGTAGAGTACTATTGGTAGTCTGAGATTGAGATATCATTGATGCAGAATGATCTTTATTGTCATTTGTTGCTCCAGATGAAAAAGCATCTGGGAAATTCTTATAATCCTTGAGATCCAAACCAGAAAAATCTGGAAATATCACATAGAGGGTCGGAAGACTCGTAAGTTTATTCACTATTTCCTCTAACTGTCTCGTTGCCCAATCCATCAGAAAATCTGGAAATGCCGCCACACGAGAGTTTTTAACCTTGATAATATTTCCGAAATCGAAACTCGTAAGTCCTGCGGGATCGAGAGAAACTTCAAAATCTGATGCTCCACCAGCACTCTGTCCGATACCAATCAATGGTCCAGCTGAGAGATTCGAAAGCGTCCCACGCGCCATACTTGCGCTGATTTCTGGAAGATGCGCATTGTCCCCAGCAACATACCCGATGATATTTTTCCTATCTTCTGGAAGGAGAATAGTATTATCCGTTGCTTTTATACAGGCATTTGCGTTCACCGAAGGATTATTGGTATTCATCCCGAGACCGAGATATCCAGCATTTCCATCAGTCCCATTATTTTTACAACTCGAGAGTGGTTGCGCTGCCACGATACAATTCCCACCTGGAATAAGTGGAGAAGCCCCCTGTGGAGGAAGTTTTCCAACCTGTCAGGAATTTCCTCCAAAACATGCTGCTATACCAATAGCACCAGTAATAGTGGGAGTAACATACAGTCGAAAGAAATTTGCTGTACTTGAGGTACCAAGCTCTCCTCCTGCATTCGGAGAATTACTTCCACAGGTATTTTCATAACCAATTGGAGATATTGGCCATACTGCTGGAATTGCAATACATCACCATGGACCATAGAGTGGAAATCCCGTGAGTCCAGAAAATATTGGCAATCCCGTACTTGGAGCCATAGATCCGAGTGGAAATCCCATAATGCTTGGGGTAGTTCCCGGAGCAAGAGGTGCCCAATTCATCGGCATTGAGAAGCATGATCCTCCTCCAAATCCACAACCGAGTCATTTCACTACTTCATCGATTTGTCCATTAATTACTTCGATATTTCCGGAACTCAGTCCACCTATTTCTATACTATGATTACTTGCGTTATAAGCAACCACTTTTGAATTTTTCGGAACACTATTCGCAAGAGCATTGGTTGTATACTGATTGAGTTGTGTATTGGCATAGTTTTTGAGAAGAGTCGGATCTCCTTTGCCACTTGCGATAAGAGCATCAATATAATCTGGGATACCATTTTTATTGAGATCGATGGCATTTTGTGCGAGCGAATCAGGGAGAATAGAATTATCCACAAATGTTTTAGTTCCTTTCTGATAGCTTCGCGGATACGGCGGAACTGATCGCCACATATCCATCGTTCCTCCACAGATATTATTGGGTGAAAGACCGATATCTCCATAGATATCGTCTCCTGCTTCACCTTTTTCTAGAAGTCCAACGGTCATCTTTCCAAAGGCGGTAGGAGTCGCGGTTACGAGATACTGAATACGGATAACTTCGCCTGGAGCAATAGTCGCAAAATCAAACCCGTAATCGAACTCTCCTGCGGTCAGATATTTGAGTGGATGTTGTTGCTCTGCCCCATTATTACTCACCGTAGTATATACACCACTCTGCTCTGGGAAGAAGAGTTTTCGGTCATTAGAATCAAGATATGCCGCATCCTGAAAAGCCTTATTGGTAGTATTGGTCAGTACGATTTCGACTCGGATTTTATCACCTGTTTGCATCGTATCACGTACTTCATTCGTCATGATTTTATAGGATTTTTCTACTTTTAATCCTTTTCCTTCAGCGAAAGGCGATCGAATAAATGTCCGATTACTTCCCGCATTTGCTGTTGTCGATAAAGCACTAGTATCAAAATTCCCAGAACCTGCAAGATTCCCTGCAGTAGCAATCATTCCTGCTACTGCTGGAGTAATTTGTGAATTCTGAGTTGCAGAAGCTGACCGATAATTGTATATATAATAAATCAAATTATCGATCAAACCTTGATTTACTCCACTTGCTGATACGTTCGTACTTACTCCTGTCATATTCAGATTGGAAGTCAATCCTATATAGGAAAAAGCTCCACCATCATTACGAACCGCAGTAGAAAGTCGCATTCCAAATCCTGATTCTATCAATTTCTTGACGAAAATATGTTCCTCTTTTCCAGCTATGATACGCACGGTTCCATAAAGGATATTGAGCTCTCCGCTATCATCCAATATAACAATATCGGATTTACCGTCTGCATCCATATCAAATACTTCGAGCTGTTGCACGAGTCCATGAATACTATCTGTCGCACCGGTTTCACTCACAATAATAGGGTCGGTCCGTGTAAATTTTCAGAGCACATTATCGAGAATAATGGGTTTTCATTGTGCATTGGTGAGTACGATATCATCGTACTTGTCACCGAAGAAATCCCCCACTCATTTACGTCATTTTCCACCATCCGAAACATAGGCGAGAAATCCCATGTCTTTGAAAGATCCACTATAATTTATAAGAAGTTGTATCTTTCCACTTTCATAAAATATAACAAGGTCTGGAACTCCATCTCCGTTTACATCGATTTTTTGGTATGATTCAATCTGTTCTCCATTTCCGCTCGAAATCTGTGTCCCGATAGTCTGATCGAAATTACTTGCCGTCACAACTTTTGGAAAATGAGAAACTGCATCCCCGAGAGTGATAGTCGAGAAGGTTTGATACATTTTTGTCGCATTTCCTATGGTCGTCCCTGCGGAAGTTTCGAGAATCATACGATTCGCATTTTCCCATCCGATACCAGTCACTTTTGGATACTGTTCCAGTCCAATCGATTGATTATTGGAAATATACGCAGAATCGATATTTCCAATCTCATTGGTACTCGGATTCTTGAATGCAAACATCACCCCCTGTGATCCTGCCGAAGAAACTCCAAGGTAGGTTTTGTACGAACTATATCGACTCGAAAGTGATTCGATAACCATCTGATCTTTATTCGTTACAAGTGCCGAAGAAAGTCATGCAGAAGATATAATATTCAGAGAGTCGGTTGCAAATTTTATACCAACATATCCGACTTGTGCACCATTAGAGAGAAGTTTGATACCGAGAAGATTCGAAGTAATAGTGTCATCAAGAGCAAATTCTATTCCAGGGTATCGTTCCATTCGTCCATTTGGATGAATTCGAAGAAGTGGAATTTTGTTCGTGGAAAGAAGTGTCAATCCTCCATTTTCTGCAATAGTCGTATTTCCATTGAAACCTTTCATAAGAACGGTCGTCTTCGGATCGATCGCACAATTGGAGATATCAGTTCCTGAACTCGTACACGGGATAAAACTCGTCGTAGCAGGATCTATATTGAGCCAAGTACGGGCAATATATTCTTTTCGATACGAATCATAGAATGCAATATAACTTTTGTCTCCGTTGTCAGAAATAGTAGACTGAAGAGATTGTGTATCATCTACCTTACTAGAATATGTATATTTCCCTGCTGGAGTAAATCCAAATAATCCTGGATCTTTCCATGGATTATTGAGAAGGGTTGTTACCGCAAGTGATTTAGAATCATGATTAAAAAGTATCTCTCCTCCGAGATACGCTTGTTGTGTCACATCTCCATAATTCCCCCCAAGAAGCACACTATATTGCGCATCATAACGCATCGTATCAAGTTTCGATTTATTGAAAAGATAGTAGGTATCAAGAATAGTAAAATTATTGGAAATACCTGTTACAGTAAGTGTTTGAGTAGACTTATCGGTAATAGTAAAACTATTTGTTTCGAGTCCTGGACTCACTGTTCCTAAAATGTACGCTTTCCCAGGAAGAGCCGTTGCCTCGATATTGAAATTCAAAATCCCATCGACAAATGAGAATACCGTTTGTGGAAGTATGGCATATTTCTGTGATTCTATCGGAAGACTCACGGTGAGTTTATAACCCGTTGTATTGTATGTAACATTTCCATACCGATCATAGAGTGTCGCTCGGGTATTATCGAGGTTTCCAACTTTTGCTTCGATACGATCATCCGTTTTGAGAAATGCAAAATTCATCGGAACATCTGGAAGAACGGTTATAACATCTCCTTCAATCGTAGAAATACCTGGAATCTGTGCCTGTATATGCAGATTCTTTTCTGCCACAAATGCAGGTGTTAGAAGCGTACCCGTATCGGAAAGTCCATTGGTGATATGAAGAAGTGGAGTACTGATAGTTCCAGAAAGTTTCGGGAAATCAAGAGAAATAATCCCATTATAACCACTTAAAATTTGATTATTTCTATCGAGAACTTTTACGCGCACCGCATGTGGTTCCTTCCCTGCCACAATCTTATTACGATTATCGACCTCAAGAGAAATCTTTGCAAAATCTATAGATTGGAGAGTAACAGTGCTCGAAGCAATATTCGCACTATCGATACGAAATGAAAGATTCATCGCGTTACTAGGACTCGCATTAGTAATATCAAAACTCGTATATCCTTGCACGATATTCTTGGACGTCGTTCCTCCGAGCTTTTTCCCATCGGCATCGAGAAATTCTCCTCCTCCAGAAATCGTTCCATCGAGCTTATAAGCCTCTCACTGAGCGACATTTCGAAAAGAATCCAGTACTCGCACAAGAACTGTTGTTTTTTCTCCTGCGATAAACATATTGGAAGCAGGAGTGACTTCTATCTTGGTCGGTAGTGCTGGTAGAACTGTCACAGTTGCAAATCCCTTAATTCCTTTCTGGTCGATAAATTCGAAACGGTAGATTCCTGAAGTAGAAAGAAGAGTTTGGTCACGGAACAGATAATCACTATTTACTACATTGATCGGACCTCGAATCAGTGCATTCGTGATATCGTCATACACTCGAAGTGTATAAGGAAGATTGGTAGAAAGTGCTACCTGATTTTGATTGGTTTTCGTCAAATTAAAGAGAATCCCATTCGAATTTCCTGCATCAACAACCGAACTGACGGAAAATGGTGCAGTTCCATTTTTTGTTTTACTCTGTACGGCAATTCGTTCGGATCGAACCGAGAACATTACTGGCAAAGATGTTTTATTAACTACCGCATTTCCATACCGATCTTTTGTCAAAATATGTGCGTCGAAGGTCACATCAATATCGCTATTTTTCGTAGAGAAAAGATAGCTTGCCATACCGTTTTGTGCACGAATTTCCATTCGTTGAAAGTTTATATATGGCGTAATATTATCGATATTGGAAAGATTAATATCTCCCGCTCGATCATAAATAACTTTTACTGGAGCGATACCATCTGGAGACGGAAGAGTAAGTTTTTTGATATCAAAAGAGACGATATTGAAGCTATCGATCGTTATAATCTGTCCATTCTTCGTGAGTTCTGTATCGAGCGGAATAGTTTCTCCATATCCGAAAACTTTATTAGGATTACGAAACTTTAGTTCTCCACTTCCGATGATTTCATTTCCATCGAGAATTCCATTTCCATTGAGATCGAGAGCATTTGCTGGCGTCGCAAAAACACTTGACGCTGTATTGGTTGCTCCAGCTGTTTTTCCACTCGTACCACCACAACTTCCTGCACTGATCGTCGGAGGAAGAATAGTTCCAATCCAACAAAATATCGCTGGCAACCATTCCCAAAGAGGTACTCCTGTTGGTGGTCCGCACTTAAACTGTGTTGCAGTATTTCCCACATTAGCAATATTACTTCCATCGATAAGTCCATAGTAATTATTCACTTGGTCCATAACGGCTGCTACCGATGCAGGAATCGGAGATTTTTCCTCTGGATCAACTTTCAAATACATATTTTTTGCATCACCAGGCGCTCCGAGATACGCAATTTCATAATCATTTTTCTGATTATTCGCAGTGATTTTTTGTTCACCATCGATATTCAGACTTCGCTCCAAAGTGCTAGAATATTTGAGTGTTGCATTTCGCATATTATTCCAGATCACACTTTCGATGACTGCGTTGAGCGCTTTTGGATCAGCACTGAGTATCTGATAGAGATCAAGAGTTCCACCGAGAGTTTTAATTTCGGTAGTTTTTGTATCCAAAAGAGTTTTTATTTTCTGTCCAGCACTCGGATAATTGAGCTCTGATCCGCTCAAGGTAATTCGAAAAAAGTTTGGATATGTAATTTTTTGGTATTGTATATTTTTATCGAGATAATCCACGTATCTCTCACGATCAGAAGCAAGTGATGGGGTCATAAGATTTCCCAATTCTATTCCATACTCTTCATCGGTTGGAGATTTGTGCTCTATAATAGATCCCGATAATGTTTTGAAGCTGTAAACTTTCTCATAGTTTATCACTTCTGTTTTCTCTGTACAAAAACTTCCCGATTGTTTTACGATAACTCCGTCCAATTCGAGTTTGGAAATAGTACAAGATTCAGAGGGGAGATTATTTTTGTATGTATAATAATCTGCATACGGTGTAAGAGTCTGGTGTGTTGTAATACAACTAAAATCCTGTCCACTTTTTTCCGTTGGCCAATATACCCAAGTTCCACCAT
Source organism: Candidatus Gracilibacteria bacterium CG2_30_37_12 (assembly GCA_001873165.1). GTDB lineage: Bacteria > Patescibacteriota > Gracilibacteria > BD1-5 > UBA2023 > UBA1545. The sequence continues at coordinate 2,035 of MNYO01000003.1, read as the reverse complement.
CAATAGTCCCCACATGTTCTTTGTATGGTTGAAGAAGCATATTATTATCGAGACAATCCAAAGGAGTGGCGATATGAAGAGGAGAAGTTGTATCCAGTTCTCTCGATCCAGCAATATCATAAATCGGTTTTACAAAACCCTTGTAAGCATGAGTTTTGAGAATAAGATTCGCGGATTGCATCTGACTCTGGTTCAGATTCAATATGGAATTTCCTCACCAAAATGACTGCGTTGCGGGAGCGCCACCTGGGAAACATTGTCCGCTTGGCAAATCCGCTTGAAGAATATTAACATCTGATTGTGCGGTTTGTATATCGTACCCATGATTGGATTCTACTGTCAAAGTACTTCCACGAACAATGGTACATTGTTTCGCATCGGTAATAACACTCGCATCCTGACCAAAAAGATAATTCTTATATACTCGAGTTCCAACAGTTGCAGAAAGTCCAGATGCTGGTGGATTTGTGGTTGCCGTACTTTTTGTATAACTCGTAGTAGAAACTTTATACGATGTCACAATTTTCAATGGTTCTGCAAGAGTTGTTCTGATAAGTAAGTCCATCGCTCATTCCATGGCAGTATTGGTATCTTTTAGAGTGGTTCTCATAAAAAGATCTTTCTTGGCAATCACCACTGGTGCACTATCCGCTCGAACATTATTTGCATCACCATATCGTCCCGTATTGTATACATATCGAAGGACATCCCCCATATATTTTGCATTGAACACTTCAAAGAACTGTTTCACAGATTTCTCTATGATATCTTTAGTAGTGATATCTGGAGCTTTAGACATATCCATCGTTGACCCACTGTACGTATCGAGAATAGTTTTGATCGCTGGATTTACAACCGTTGCACTATTAATGCCATAAAAACTCTGTGATGCATCATAGAGTTTTTTTGCAAGATATTTATTGAAACGATTATAGGAAATATCCTCGATATTATCGAGATACAGATTGTATGATTTCCAGAAATCTGGACTACTTGCCTCCTGATCATGGAATGTATCCATATAAAAAACCCGTGGTTCTGTTGGAGTATTCGCCGTTGAAAAGAGTCCCTGTTTGTTGTAAAAATCGTGTGTCTTATTGAGAAAAAGCACCAATTCATCAGTGTTTTTTGCTCCATTACCTGTATTTGGCGAGATAACCGAATGCCAGATTTCTGGTTTTTCATTCGTCATAACGGAAGTGGTATAATCGTAACTATTTTTAACTTGATTGTAGATAAAACTCTTCGCATCAAAATCCATATACGGATAGACACTCATAAAGGCTTTTCCGTCCTTGTGTACTATCGGAAGTGGTACTTCTCCGATAAGAATCGTTCCCACAAGCTTAGAGAGTCCTGTACCGTCTCCTTCATAGAAAAGCTTCTCGTTGATAGAAGCGATCGCAAAAGGATTGGTCGTTTTGGAAACGGGAAATATAACCACACGAGTATTCGGAAGATATGCCTGTACATCTTTTGCATACTGAAGGATCTTCGCCTTGAGTACTCCTGTATAGGTGATATCATCCACGATAAAAGACACGATATCCGCACTGGTTTGTACTTGTGCCTTGGTAGAACTCAGCATCGGCACCTCAAAAGTCTGGAGGAAAAGTATGGAGAAAATCAAAAAGGAGGAAAGCCATTTTTGAAGCCGTGAATAATTCATAGATTGGAGAGAATATTGATACGAGAGAAATTCCCTTCCATACTATCCTATTTGGGGATTTTTGCAAAACATTTTTAGTACTAAAATATCAGTTATTTCGATAAAGGAAATTGCCTGAAATTCGCTATCCCCGTAGCAAGCTAACGGGGTATTACGCGAATTTCTCGCTACACTACGCTTGACGACCGGCAATTTCTAAAAAGTAGTTAGAGTAGGAAGAGTGGAATCCCACGCCGCAAGCAGCGGGGTATAAGAATTTATTAGACTTGTCCCGAAACAAAAAATGAATATACTACAAAGGTCACATTGTAGTATATTTCTATTTGTCTCATGTTTTCTTGTATGGATCTCAATCGTGCTCTTAAG
>MNYO01000091.1 GCA_001873165.1 Candidatus Gracilibacteria bacterium CG2_30_37_12 | reverse complement strand
ACATAGAAATACAAAAAAGAAGAGAAAACCTCCTCTTTTTTGTAAATATAGGTTAAATAGAAAATTATGTGTGGTTAAAAATACAAGTTGTTCTCTTATCTAAGGCACCCAAGTATCAACTTTTATATTTCTCGCTAAATTTGGCTTGTTTTTGACTAATTTACCCCCTTATCTGCCCTCTGGAAGCGGGGTGAAGTAGTCAAAACAGCCACACACTTTTTGCCATTATGCCTCAATTTTGAATAGGATTCGAAGCCGTAGCAATACCGATGAGGAATGAATCGGGAAAAAAGCCAACGATTTGGCTTTTCGTTGCAAAGAGTTTTTCTGAAGTGCAACGCAAGAAAAAAGAATCCTATATTCTGTAATTTCTTTGAACGCAGTATTATAATGTCGATTTAAAGGGTTCCCTCGACTTCGCTCGGGATGACATACTCTCGGAACTTTCTTATTTTCCTTCTTTCTCCATCATCGCAATCGCCAGATGGATATCGAAATATCGAACATCCTTTCTTCCCTCTCCTTCAATAACATCTTTAATTTCACGAAGCTTCTCTACTTTCCCTTCAAATTTCTTCTCGATAATATCTCGGGCATATTCGATATTGTCGAGAGAAGTGAGTTTACTCACCTCATCAATCGTGATAATTCCTCGTCCATAAAGCTTGGCGATATGAGCTTCGATAGTTTGAGTGGTAACTCCTCGTTCATCGGCTATAGCTGAGAGATTTTTCTGTTCTCGAAAGAGTCGGAGGGTCTCCTCGAGGGTATCGGTTTTCTGACTTCGTCCGACTTGTTTTTTCTCGCGAGTTTTCTTTTCCTTTTTTTCAGCACTACTAAAAGAAGGTCGTTCACGGACTATCCCCTTTTTTTGATCCATACAATAATCGCACATCCCACAATTTTTCGGGAGTTTCTCGAGATCGGTGATATCGGAAAAATAGGTGAGAATGAATCTCTTGCGACACTGTGGAGTGAAGAGAAATTTCTTGATAGCATTGAGTTTACTGGTAGATTCATTTTTGAGCATAGTCTGGTGAGCCCAATCGATGGGGATATATTGATGTGTTCGTTTTTCTTTGAGAAGTGTAATTCCCTTTCCGCGAAATCCTGCCGTAGGATTCTGTTCTCCATATATTCCACGACTGACGATTTTGTATTTTTCAAGTATTTTTACAATGGAAGCGACTTTCATATCATTTCCTATCCCGCTCTCGTGGCCCATTCCTGCATAGGTTTTCTCAATAGTCTTTCCTTTTCATTCACCATCTATCAGATCTTCATAGAGATAATCATAGAATTCTAATATCTCCTCAGCTGAGGGATTTCCATTTTCTACAAAAAATTCTTGTATCTTGGTATCAGCAAAGCTCGCAATTATCACGGCGATACTCATTTTCCCATCTCGTCCAGCACGTCCGACTTCCTGATAATATCCCTCCACACTTCCAGGGAGGTTATAATGGATGACGAATCGGATATCTTTTTTGTCGATTCCCATCCCAAAGGCATTGGTGGCAACAACTACTCGAGTGGTATCATCCATGAAATCATTTTGTGCAGATTCTCGGGAATTATTATCCATACTTCCTGTATATTTCCCGACACTGATTCCTTTGGACTTCAAGTAATTATAGACTTCATCTACATTTTTAATAGATGCTGCGTAGACAATACCACTCCCAGGAGTTTTTTCAATAATCTCTGCAACTTTCTCGAGCTTCTCTTCTTTCTTGGCTATTTCACGGACGAGTATTACGATATTTTTTCGATCAAATCCATAGATGAATTCTTTTATAATAGAAAGCCCCAGACGTTCCATAATATCGGAACGTACTTTTTTGGTAGCGGTTGCGGTGAGGGCAATGATAGGGATAATATAACCCCCCTGTCCCCCCTTGTCATGGGGGAAATATTCCTCTTCATCGTAAGTTGTGGGTATTTTATTTCTGAGCATTTTTATGAAGTCTTTAATCTTCATATAACTCGGTCTAAAATCATGTCCCCATTGACTGACACAGTGCGCCTCATCTATCGCTATAAGTCAGATTTTTACTTTGGATATGACATTCAAAAACTCCTCATTATGCAGACGTTCTGGGGCGATGTAGATAAATTTAATAGGAGACTCTCCTGGATATCGGATTTCCTCTAAGATATCGCGTTGTTCTTGGAGAGAAATAGTGGAATTGATACAAACAGAAGAAATTCATTTTTCTCGAAGTTTATCGATCTGATCTTTCATAAGAGAAATGAGCGGAGAAATGACAATAGTTATACCATCCAGAGCGATTCCAGGAATCTGATAGGTCAGACTTTTTCCTCCGCCAGTCGGCATAAATACCATAGAATCATGGCCAGAAAGGATACTTTGTATGATCTCTTCTTGGCCTTCACGAAAGGCATCGAGACCGAAAGTTTCTTTGAGGATAGTTTGAATAGGAACAGACATAAAAAGAGTGTTGATTGAATAGGGGTGTATCATATGGATTTCAGAGGAGAATCAAAATTTTATATTCCATTCTTTGCTTTTTAAATCCTTTTCTGTTATATTTTCTGCCGGTCTGGATATCGGTTTCCTTTCATATGAAAGGAAACCGATATCTGTTCTGAAAATAATGACCGTGAAGAAAGAGTGAAGAGATTTGTGAATTATTTGACTTTACTCTGTTTTCTATATAATCACCGGTACTGATAACTAGGCTTGCCCTATGTTCTCGGGGAACAAGTTCTTTAACATCTTTATATTAAACGTTACTGTTTAAGTGTGCATCCCTTGTTATGATGTTATAATGAGAGGGGGTGTGGAAATAATTGAGAATGTAGGATTGAGAATGTAGAATTTTAAATCATTTAATGAAGCTCCATATGAAAACGAATAATATTATCGCAAATAAAAGTTTTGCTTTTGCTGTTCGAGTTGTTGAAGCTGTTAAATATATGAATACCTTGCATGTAGAGAAAAATCTTGTGAATCAGTTTTTAAGAAGTGGTACTTCCATTGGTGCAAATGTTGCAGAAATGACTGATGCCCAAAGTACTGCCGATTTTATTTCAAAGTGATCAATCGCTCTGAAAGAAGCACGAGAAACGGAATACTGGATCTTACTTCTTTGTGCAACAAATAATCTCACAAAGACACAGTGAGATTCACTTCAAAAAGATTGCATAGAGTTAATAAAATTACTGACAAGTATTCTTAAAACATCTCGGATGAAATAAATTTCATTCTAAATTCTACATTTTACATTCTCAATTATTTCCCCCCTCCTCTTGTTATGCAAATAACAGAGGTTAAAGCTTTAACTTCGTAGGAAAGTCCGCAAGACCCCTACATTAATCGGCAAAAGAGATACAGAAGTTTCGAGAGACCGGTCTCCTTTTAAAGGAGACCGGTCTCAACTACATCTTATTTCTCGAGCCAAACCCTTCCTATTTTATACATCTCAATATTATGAGACGCTCGTCCGCAGAACCTGCTATTATAATGGAAAGAGGTATGAAAGAAGAAAATACATCTGACACTTTTTATCTTTTAACTCACAGTTTTCTATGAGTATTCTTTTAAAGAAAGTTACGTCCGCTGTAAGTGTGGTTGCTATTGTTGCATCTGCTATGAGTGCTTCACTCGTTGCTAATGCTGCTAGCTCATTCACTCCTTATGCTGATGCACTTGCTACTGCTGGTATTATTGGTAAACAATCTACCGAAGCAGGTTATAATCTAGGTAATAATGTAACTCGAGCTGAAATGGCTAAAGTTGCTGTAAATATTAAGGGAGCTAAAGTTGCTGAATGTACTGGTAAAGTATTTTCAGATGTTACTTCTGCAATTGGTGATCTTTGTGGATATGTAGAGGCTGCTGCTTCTGCTGATCTTGTTAACAAGATTGCTCCAAAATTTCGTCCTATGGACCTCGTAACTCGTGCTGAGATGCTTAAGATGCTCCTTTCTGCAAAGGGTATTGCTGCAACTACTGAGGATCAAGGATTTAAGGATCTTGGTACTGACGCTAGTTTAAATGGATTTATTAATGCTGCTGCTAAAGCTGGTATTATTAACAAGGGTCTTCTCTTCAATCCAAATAACAATGCATCTCGTGGTGAAGCATTTAAGGTAGCTGCTAACGCTGCTGGTCTTACTACTACTGCTTCAGTAGAAACTACTTCTGGTGATCTTAATCTTAGTGACCTATTCGGTGACTTAGGTACTTCTACTGGAACTACTGTTACTACAACTACTGGAACTACTGTTACTACAACTACTGGTACTACTGTTACTACAACTACTACTGTAGCTGCTGGTGATCTTTCAGTTGTTCTTAATCCTGCTACTCCTGTTTCTGGAACTCAGATTCCTTCAAACGGAATTGTTCGATTTGCCGTTGTAGATCTTACTGCTGGTGGTTCTGATATTTCAGTAAACACTCTTGAACTTAAGAAAGCTGGACTTGCTACTATTCCTCCTGGAACAAAAGTATGGTTCGAAAAAGCTGGAACTCGTGTTTCTGGTAAGGCTTCTTTCACTTCTGAGAATAATGCGGTAGTTTCATTTGCTCCTTCTCTCGTTGTGAAGGCTGGTTCTACTGAATCTCTTGATATGTATGTTGAACTTGCTACTTCTCCTGGAAACGACTTCGCGTTCGCTTCAGCTGCTATTACAAGCTCTGCTGCAAATGTAAATGGTTCATTTGTAACTCCTACTCTTCGAACTGCAAGTTATAATGTTGCTACTGCTACTATCGTAGCAGGTGCTTCAGAGCAAACTTACAATGCTTCTGCAGATTCTGTAGAATTTGCAAAATTCACTGTTGCTAATACAGATACTAATCCTGATACTCGTGATATTAAGGTTCAATCTATGACTATCTACCAAAATGGTACTGCAAGTCTTACAAACCTTTCTAATATCATTCTTGAAAGAAACGGTGTAGTAGTTTCTTCTGCTGCTGTTGTTTCTGGAAAGACTCTTACTCTTACTGTAAACGATACTATTAAGGATGGTGCTACTGCTATTTACTACGTTAAGGCGGTTGTAAATACTGTAGAACTTACTTCTGATACATACCAACTTTACATCAAGAATACTTCTGATGTAAATATGGTTGAAACAGCAAGTGCATTCCGAGCTACTATTAGTTCAGTTGCTCCTATCAATGCTGCTATTTACACTGTAAATGGTGGTGACGTTCGATTTGCTCGAGATACTGCTTCTACTCTTTCTGAGACAGTTGCTCCAGGTACTTCTGACGTAACTCTTATGGCTGGTACTATTACTGCTAAAGCTGCAGTAACTCTTGAAGATATCAATCTTGGATATACTACAACTATTGCTACTGGTTCTATGAGTATGAATACTGTATACCTTCAAATCGGTGCTGCTATATTTACTGCTACTCCAGGTGCAACTTTTACAGGAACTCTTAACTTCCTCGGAACTGCAACTGTAAACGGTACTGTACCAGTTCGAGCATACGTAAAACTTCGAGATACTGCTGCAGGTACTGTTAAACTCGGTACTCTTGATATCAACAGTGTTGTAACTCGAAAAGAATACGTTGCTAATCAAAATGCTGTAACTTCTGCTATCGGTTCTATCGAAGGTCGAACTATTACTATTGGTGCGTCTACTCTCAATGTAACTCGTACTGACGGTCTTGGAACTACTCCTCTCGCTGCTGGTGCTAAGGGTGTTACTGTATATGCTGCTCGATTCTCTTCTACACAAGGAAATCCTATTGCTCTTAGTAATCTTTCTGCTACTACTGCAGGAAATGCTCTTTCATACACTGGAGGTAATACTTCTCTTACACTTTATGTTGACGGTGTTGCTGTAAGTACTAAATCACTTACTACTGCTACTGTAAACTTTGCTGGATTCAATTCTACTGTTTCTACAACTAAGGCTGTAGATATTATGATTAAGGCTGACTTCTCTGATGTTACTACTACTGGTAGCTTCAATGTTGCATCTATTGCATACTCTGCAGTTGATAACCTTACTTCTGTAACTGTTGCTTCTACTTCAGTTGCTGGAGCTACATTTAATATCGCTTCTGCTGTTGGTGCTCTTGCTGCTACTACTGGAGATACACTTATTAACAAGTCTCTCTTCACTGCTGGTGCTAAGGATCAAAAGATCGCTTCATTTAAGGTTACTGCATCTAACGATGTAATCAAACTTAAGGATATCGTTCTTACTGGTGCTAATCTTAGTGCTCTTTCAAATATTCGTCTCGTAGATTCTGCTATGACTGTACTTGGAACTGCTTCTAGTCTTACTGATACTGGTGCTACATTTGCAAATCTTAATACTGGAAACGGTACTATCGTTGCTATGGATAAATCAGTTATCTTCTATGTACTTGCTGATGTTAACGCTACTACAAACCAAACTGGTGTAGTTGCTAATGTTGTTGTTGCTGGTTCTGACATTACTGGATCTAACGGTGCAGTGGTTGTTATGACAGGAACTGACGTTGCTGGTGCATCTCATGATGTTTCTGAGAATACATTCAAGGTTGCTCAAACAACTCCTGTATCTAAGGCTCTTGCTACAAATGCAATGGAATTTACAGTAAATGCATTCGGTAAGAATCAAGTAACTCTTACTGGTGCTAGTCTTAAGACTGTTCTTGGTGCATACTCTACTGCTGGATATACTGGTGCAACTATTAGTATTTACACTAAGAGTACTAACCAACTTGTAGGTTCTGCAACTGGTGTTACTAATGGTGGTACTGTTATTGTTCCACTTAATAGCTACGGTATTGTAAGTGCTGGTTCTTCTACTACTTACGTAGTAAAAGTTGAAGGTCTTACTCTTAATGCTTCTACTAACGAAGCATGGACTGTAAGTCTTACTAGCCTTGTTGCTGGTGGTCTTGACGCTGCTTCTTACCCTCTCAATACTGAGACATTCCCACTTAACTCTGTTAAATAATCGCTTGATTATTTCTCTTGAATAAGTTTGAAGTTTCTTTATTCCGCAAGGTACAAAGTTCAAAAAATCCCCCGTCCGAAAGGATGGGGGATTTTTTTGTGCCCGAGAGAGGACGGGAGTAACCATATAACCCCGGGGTTGAACTCATTTGACTTACGAAGTGTAATCGATATCATTCTCTGTAATAAACTTTAACCCCGGGGTTATATGCCGATAAGAACTTTTGAGCCAGGATACTATCATATATATAATCGATGATTTGAAAAAATGACCATATTTAAAAATATGTCTGATTTTGAACGCTTTTATAAACTTGTTTTAAAGTACTTGAGTTCTCCTAAATATGCTGGAATTAAGATATTAGCTTATTCCTTTCTTCCAAACCATTTTCATTGTGTTGTATCCACTTCATGAATAGAGATTTCTTCATTTTTCGGAGATCTACAGAATGCGTATGGGAAATATTTTAATATAAAGTATGAGAGAAAAGGACAGTTATTTGAGTGACGTTTTCGGGCAAGATTTATTCAGGATGAAGAGTATCTAGCTCAGTGTTTATCGTATGTAAATTTCAATGCCGTAAAACATAGAATAGTGGAGAATATAGACGATTATCCATGGACAAGTTATCATCAGATTACAGACAAGGACAAAATAGAAAAGCACAGAGATCTGATACTCGATGAATTGGAATTATAACCGATAAACACCGCGAAGCGAAAAAAACTCCCCCGTCCGAAAGGATGGGGGAGTTTTCGTGTTTGGATTTTTGGGAGGGGAGGTACCAATATCTCAGATTCTTCAATTCTCTCAAGATTGACTTTCGATTTGAAATTGATAGTATGGTACCGGTACCTCTGTTGATAAAATACTTTTTGTGTTTCCTACGGTTTGGATATAATAAAGAGGATTTATAAATAACTTTTGAGATTATGGCACAGATTCTTGATAAAACTCGCAGTGTAGTATTGGTAAAATTTAGCACCAGTGAATTTAAAAGACTCCATTCATTTATAGATGATGATAAAAAAGAACAATTACTCAGACTTACAGAGGATACAGAAGTAAATGGTGTGGAATTTAAAAGTTCAAAAGAGATGTTTAAGTATCTTAATAAATAAAGTATGTCTCTCTATACACTAAAACTTTCCTCTCGGTTTAAAAGTGATTACAAAAAAACTTAAAAATAATAAACGTTTCACTCAAGAGTTTGAAAGAGTAATAGACTTACTTGAGAATTGAGCAAAACTTGAAAAGAAATATTGTGATCATAATTTAGATGGAAAATTGTCTCATCTCAGAGAGTGTCACATATTCCCTGATATTCTTCTTGTATATAAGATATCAGACAAAGAGTTGATTTTACAGTTATTACGAGTCGGTTCTCATAGCGAAATATTTTAGCTCTCCGCAGGCTCGCGTAGACAGTCCTCTGGAGGGCTCACGAAGGCAGTGCTCTGGAGTAAGAAAAAACTCCCTCGTCCGCAATGGACGGGGGAGTTTTTTGTGTTTGCATTTTGGTGAGTTTGAATATAATGAAGAGGATTTATAAATAACTTTAGAGATTATGAAAAACTATATAGAGGCATGAGAGCTTTCTAAACAACTAGATCATCTTATTATTGAGCAGTCACAGATCTTACGAAAGTCTCTACGATCCAAGAAGTCATCTTTTACTCTTGTTGATCATGTTTAAAGTATACTTTTCTACAGAAAGCTCTGCTCATCTGGCACATTATATTATCCAATACAGAGAATATTATGAAAATCTCTATAGAGACAGTGGTATCTGGTCTGAAGATCAGATTATTGATGGTTATATTGCTGAATCAAAACAGAGAAAAAATGAAATTATGAAACTCATCACAACTCGATTATCACAAGAAATGATACTTGGGAAAACATCATTGAATGCTATTGTCTTGCCTTGGCGGTCAAAATATATTTTCTTGGAGTGGGCAGAAGATGATGATTTACAAGAACGACGTATTAGTAAATTTGATATTCGATAAATTTTCTCCCTGAAAGTTCATGTATATCGTCCCCGAAGGCTCGCGCAGACAGTCCTCTGGAGGGCTCTCCAAAGGGCAGTACTCTGGAGTTTTTGTGTTTACTTACTTATTTTCTATAATTCGTACCTCTTCTTGTAATTCTATCCCGAACATTTCTTGCACCTTCTCTTTTGCGAGATCTCGTAATGTGAGAATATCTTGATAACTTCCCTTTTTATCATTCAGAAAGAAGTTTGCGTGTACTTCTGATACCTTAACACCCCCGATACGATGTCCTTTGAGTCAAACTTGATCTATGAGTCGTCCGGCGGAATCTCATGGTGGATTTCGAAAGAATGAGCCACAAGTAAAACCTCCAGGTTGTTTTCCAGAACGGAAAGTTCTTGGGTTAGTAGTGTCATCGGAGATGAGATTAGTTCGAAAAATAGTATCCACAAGAAACCAATTTGAGTAATCTTTTAAGATGGAATGACGATAAGAAAAATCTAGTTCTTTATTTCGGAGAGTTATATATTCCCCCGTTTCCATATCGAAAATATTTGCTTGTATGAGAGTATCTTTAGCTTCAAAGCCAAAGCATCCAGCATTTCCAGCTACTGCCCCACCAACGGTGCCAGGGAGCCCCACCCATTTACCAAAAAGAGAAAAGACCTCAGTAAAATGCGAACTTCATGTTCAAATCTCTGTGTCTTCACTCGTCGTACTCTTTAGTACGTCTCCCTCTGATAACCCCTCTTCGGGGGAACTATGGCTTCGATTTTCGCACGAATTTCACATGTCACCGGACCTTATAAAAGATTTATCGGGGCCGTGTGGTCATTTTTCAGAGGTCTTAAATTTTTCAGATATTTTTTTCGATATCTGAAGTGAAAGAGGTGATATGAGTTCTCCTGTAGCGACTGTTACTATATTATCTTTCCATTCGATTCCTTTGAGAGTATTTCGTATGATAATTCCTTCGAATATATCAAATGCAAAAAGTATATTTGTGCCGCTTCCGAGAAATACTATGGGGAGATTATTTTCTTGCGCGAACCCCCAGATATTATGGAGTTTTGGAATATCCTGTTTTTCTCGCAATTCAAAAAAGTATCGTGCAGTTGCAGGAGTATGAAAGGAGGAGTATTTGAGAAGATCTTTATCGGTTTCGAGAAATGAAAGCATAGGTATTACTTAGTATTATTTCTTATTTTTTTCCCAGTACTTCTTGAGAGCTTGCCCAGTATAGGAACGTTTCTCTTTAAGTATATCTCTCGTGATACCAGAGAAGATAAGTTCCCCGCCCTTATCACCTCCTTCAAGTCCAATGTCGATACAATAGTCGGAGTTGGCGATGATGTCGAGATTATGTTCTATGACGAGTACAGTATTTCCTTTCTCTACGAGACGATCGAGGATCAAGAGGAGTTTCTGAACATCAGAAAAATGAAGTCCAGTGGATGGTTCATCGAGGACATAGATAGTCTGAGAAGTAGACCGTTTTGAGAGATCAAATGCGAGTTTGATACGTTGTGCTTCTCCTCCTGAAAGTGTTGGTGCGGACTGCCCAAGTTCTATATAGCCAAGTCCCACATCATTGAGAACTTCAAGTACTCGTTTGATACGAGGAAAAGCAGTAAAAAAATCAAGTGCTTCTTCGACGGTCATTCGAAGTACCTCGGCGATACTTTTCCCTTTGAATTTGACTTCTAAGGTTTCTGGATTATATCGACTTCCACGACAACCTTCACATTCTATATAGACATCGGGAAGGAAATGCATTTCTATTTTCTTTACTCCGCTTCCTTCACAAGTCTCACAACGTCCTCCCTTGGTATTGAAACTGAATCGACCAATTCCATATCCGCGTTTCTGTGCTTCAAGTGAGGCAGCAAAAACTTCACGAACATGTGTAAACATTCCCGTATAAGTGGCGATATTAGAATGAGGAGTACGACCAATAGGAGATTGATCAATCAATATTACTTTGTCCAATTGTTTTGCTCCTTCGATTTTTTTAACTTTCCCTACTGGAACCATATTTCCAGTACTGAGTTCATTAATCAAATATGGTGCTAAGATGTCCATAATGAGGGAGGATTTTCCTGATCCAGAAACACCCGTTACGGTTGTGAGAACTCCCAGTGGGATTTTGACATTCACATCTTTCAAATTGTGTTCATTAGCACCTTCTATATCTATATAACCAATGGGTGTTCGATTTCTTCTTTCAAGCAGTACTTGTTTTTTCCCCGAGAGATAGAGTCCTGTGTCAGATGCAGGATTATTAATAATCTCTTCATAGGTTCCTTGTGCCATAACTTCTCCCCCATGTTTCCCAGCGCCAGGGCCTATATCAAGGATATAATCAGATGCTTCCATGATATCTTCGTCATGTTCGACGACGATGACACTATTCCCCACAGCTACAAGCTTTTTGATATTTTCTATGAGCATACCATTATCTCGTGCATGAAGTCCGATGGACGGTTCATCGAGAATATAGGTAATTCCTTCAAGTTTCGTCCCGATTTGTGTTGCGAGTCGTATACGTTGAGACTCTCCTCCAGAAATGGTTCCAGCACGCCGAGAAATAGTCATATAATTCAGTCCAACTCCCGAGAGAAATTCCAGACGTTCGACGATATTTTTCATAATCCCCTTTGTAATCGTTTTTTCAGAAGGAGAGAATTTTAATTCTCTAAAGAATTCGAGGGAATGAAGAACGGACTTATTGGAAAGTTCTCCGATATTTATTCATCCAACAAATACATGGAGCGAAGATGTCTTCAGTCGATGTCCATTACAGACATCACACTCCATCTCGGTTATGTACTGAGATATACGCTTCATAAAAGCGTCATTTGCCTCGGTTTCATGATATCGGCGTGTGAGATTCCCTACGACTCCTTCATATCGCGTAGTATACATCTTCCCTTCGTTCGCTCCTTCGAAAGTATGAAATACTTCAAACTCTTCACTACATCCATGGAGAACTATTTCCCGTGCCTTTTTACTGAGAGTATTGTAAGGTACATTCATATTAATTTTATGTTTCTTCGCAGCGGCTCGAAGTATCTCCATATAATAGACATGATTCGTCCATGGAAGGATGGCTCCTTCTTCGAGTGTCAGATTTCCATTGATAATCTTCTCTTCAAGGAAGGTTACTTTCGTCCCGAGTCCATCACAACTTTCGCAAGCTCCATAGTGGGAATTGAAAGAGAAATTGGATATGGAAAGTGTCTCGCTGGAAGTTCCACACTGAGGACAAGAAGCCTTTGCTGAGAAACTTTCTCGTTCTTTCGAATCAATCTGATAAATTTCGAGCATATCTTCTCCTGTTTTATACGCAAATTCCAAAGAATCTCTGAGTCGTTTCCCGAATGATTCCTCTTCTTTCACTACGAGTCGATCGATGACTACTGATATTTTTGCATTCTCGGGAATAGTTTCCTTATCGATGGCATCGGCGACAGAATATACTGTGTCATTAATCTGAAATCGAACAAATCCGCTATCAAGTACATAGCGTTTGATAGATTCCATTGTGGCATCCTTTTGAAAAAAAGGAATCGGTGCCATGACATGAATCTTAGCACCTTCTCCGAGATGTTTTACAAAAGAGATTACCTCTGAGATAGTGTGTTTTTTGAGAGTGATTTCTGGATGATTGGGACACTTCTGAGTTCCGATAGTTGTGAAAAGCAGGCGATAAAAATCATATATTTCAGTAATGGTTCCGACGGTCGATCGGGGATTATTGGAAGTGGTTTTCTGATCGATACTGATAGTCGGAGAAAGTCCACGGATTTCATCTACTTTTGTATCCTCGTTGATAGAAGAGATAATCATACGAGCGTAGGTGGAAAGACTTTCGAGATACCGACGCTGTCCTTCTGCATAGATAGTATCAAATGCAAGAGAAGATTTCCCTGATCCAGAAACTCCGGTTACGACTACGAGTTTATTTTTTGGGATTTTTACTGAGATATTTTTCAAATTATGAGTTTTGGCTCCGATAACTTCGATAGAGTGGGACATGAAAGAAAAATAACAGGTGAATAATTAAAAGTTCCGAGGGGCCAGTATATACAAAAAAGAACAAAAACGAAAAATTTTTTAGAGATTGTGAAATATTTATGAATTATCAAGAGTTATGATAAGAAAAACACAAAAATGTGATGAAAAAGTTGCAAAAAACAAGCTTCTCCATATAATACTGCCCCAGTACACATTTTACTCATTTTTTTTGTTTCTATGAAAGATATTCACCCAAAATTTTCTACTCAAACAACCGTTCTTTGTTCTTGTGGAAATACTTTTGCAACTGGAAGTACTATTA
>MNYO01000092.1 GCA_001873165.1 Candidatus Gracilibacteria bacterium CG2_30_37_12 | reverse complement strand
TTCGAGCCGGAAAAGAGTTTACCAAGAAGTTTGAAAAATTTACACGGAGACTCGGACTTACGATGAATCGTAACTCCATTATTACCTTCATCTCTCACTGTCTGGAACAACTCTATAAACGACCTAAAAAGGATCCAAGAAAACACATCAATAGAAATCCGTTAGACTCAGCACAACAAAGGCTTTTTACGGTTGGTTAGGTGAGAAAAAATGGGTGGAATTGAGGTTTTTATGTGCCAAATTTTGCTTCTATAAGGGATATGTGATATTCTACAGAAGTATTTAATCCCATCATTGTTTATGAATTTTCTTCTGCGTAATATTTTTTTTATCTTTGTTTTCCTCTTTTTAGTGGCGGATGCATTTTTTATCTTTGGTGATATCTTTGTAGGAACGGAAATATATACATCCCTACAGGCATATATTACGTATTTTCCTGGGATCGCCATATGAGAAATCATCATCCTTTCCGGACTTGCGTATATAACTTCTATAAAGCCGATTCGTAGTCTGAAAAAGGAGATTGCTTTTTTTATCACTGGATCGAAAGAAGGAACTTCTTTGACAGTGGGAAATATGAATCCAGATGCTCGATATGTTATCAATTTTTTCAATAAAAGTTTGGAGATTCTGAAGAATTTTAAAGAGGAGTTTAAAGCGGGGCGTATCTTGAAATCGGAAGTAGAATTTGCCTCAGAGATTCAACGTCATGTCTTGAAGAAAAATACGGTCGTTATTCCATCTATGGATGTTGTTGCTAATACAAAATCTGCAACAGAAGTGGGGGGAGATAGTTTCGATATCATTGAGCAGGGCCACAATTATTACATCTATATCGGAGATGTAACGGGACATGGAGTTGCTGCTGGATTTGTTATGATGATTGTAAATGCACTTATATCAGGGTTTTCAAAGATTGTCGAAAATTCTGCTGATATCCTCGCAAGGACCAATGAAATTGTAAAACCTCGTGTAAAGTCCAATATTCTTATGACTCTTCTTATGATTCGTTGGGATGAAGAAAAACAAAAGATGTATATAACAGGAGCGGGACATGAATACCTTATTATTTACAAGGCTGCAGAAAAACGAGCATTTAAGATTAAATCTGGAGGAGTTGCCCTTGGTATGACGAAAAATATATCAAAAATCCTCAAGGAAATAGAAATTTCCATAGCGAAAGACGATATTATTATTCTCTATACGGATGGCATTACAGAGGCACGAAATGGAAAACATGAAAGTGATATGATGCTCGGAATGGATCGATTTATGGAAATCATTGAGCATACACCGATTAAAACAGCTCAAGGAGTTTTCAATAATATTACCATAGAACTTTCCAGATTTATGGGGTACGGATATCGACAGTTCGATGATATCACTTTGATTGTTATGCATAACAAAGGAAATTCCATCATAGAAAATAATGTTTCCCCAGAAATTGCCCCTCAATTTATAACCGAATGGAATTGGAGAGAATAATATATTTTCACTAAAAGATTGAATTTTACCGAACTCTTCGTATACTGCAGTGACTGTAGTAAAACACAATACTTCTACTTCTCGAAAATATTTTTTTATGGCAAATCAAGCACTTCTCGATCTTATTGCAAAGAACTACACCGGTGATGCACTTGGATATGAACAAGATCTTTTAAAACAACAAGATGTTGCTGTCACTCCAACCTCATTTCTTGAGAATATATCAGCTCCAACACCCGCAGAAATAACTCCCCCATTTTCTCCTGAGGTACCAGTAGTGACTGAAAATACCTCCAAAAAACTTACCAAACAAGAGGCAGATGAGATTCGACAAGGAGAGAAGGAATATCGTGAAGCACTCGCATTTGTCAAAGATGCAATCGCTCCTTCTATGATGAAAATCGATGCGACGAAACTTCAAATAGGAGATACCTATATTCGAACATTTTTCACGTATGCGTATCCAGATTTTCTCGAAGGGAACTGGCTCGGACCGCTTATCAACTGGGATGTGAAGTTTGATATGTCTATGTTTATATACCCGATCGAGTCGGCATATATTATGAAATATCTTCGAAAACGTCTGACAGAACTCCATTCTGAACGTTCTATTAATATGGACAAAGGACTCATAAATGATCCCGCTCTCGATGCTCAGGTGCAGGATGTAGAAGAACTTCGTTCGAGTTTGACGCGAGGACAGGAACGATATTTTCATTTCTCTATCTATATCAGTATCTATGCTGATTCAGAGGAACAAGTGAAGAAACTTTCCAACACTCTTGATACGCTTCTCTCCGGACGTAATATTCTCACGAAACAAGCATTTCTCCGATCAGAACAGGGATTTATCGCAACTGGTCCATTTGCTCGGGATGAAGTGGGAGTGTACCGTAATATCTCTACGAAGGGACTTTCGACTACTTTTCCATTCACTTCCAATTCTCTTTCTCAGGATGATGGAATCCTTTATGGAATCAATACCCATAATAATTCCCTTATTATCTTCGATCGATTTCGTACAGAAAATGCCAATATGGTCGTATTTGCGAAGTCAGGATGAGGAAAATCCTTTGCGGTGAAGCTTGAGATTCTCCGTTCACTTATGCTCGGAACCGACGTCATCGTTCTCGATCCAGAAAATGAGTATAAAACGCTCGTGGACACCGTCGGTGGAACGTATGTCAATATCAATCTGAACTCCAATGAACGAATCAATCCATTTGATCTCCCGCGAGCTCTGAAAGATACTGAGACGAAATCTGGAGATCTTCTCCGTGGCGCGGTCATAAATCTTCTCGGACTTATGAATCTGATGCTCGGGAAATGTACTCCATCCGAGGTGTCCATACTGGAAAAGGCTATTGTTACGACATATTCCCTGAAAGGGATTACCATGACAGATGATGATATTACTGGGAAAGAGGTTCCAGTAATGAAAGAACTCTATTCTGTCCTCGAAACCATGGATGGTGCAAAGGGGATATGTGAACGACTTGAGAAGTACGTAACCGGAATATTTTCCGGGGTATTTTCAGAACCAACCAATATTAATCTGACAGAAGGACTTGTGGTGTTCTCTGTCCGTGATTTGGACGAAATACTTCGACCCATTGCCATGTATATGATGCTCGGATATGTGTGGAACATCACACGAAGTTCTCTTCGTAAACGCGTTCTCGTTATTGATGAGGCATGGAATCTTATGCAATATGAAGATTGTGCGAAATTCATTTTCGGCCTTGTAAAACGAGCTCGAAAATACGGACTCGGAGTAACGACCATCACACAAGATGTCGAGGATTTTATGGGAAGTCCTCAGGGAAAAGCTATTGTGACAAACTCCTCTATACAACTCCTTCTCAAACAATCTCCTGCTTCTATCGATGTCCTGCAAAATGTCTTTAAACTCACGGAACAAGAGAAATATATCCTCCTGAATTCCTCCGTTGGACAAGGACTTTTCTTTGCCGGAACGGAGCACGTGGGAATACAAGTTCTCGCGAGTTACTTCGAAGAACAGGTTATAACGACGAATCCAAATGCAGGGAAGTAAACATTTACTATATCTAGTATGAAAAATAACGAGGCTGAGTTGTTAGATTGTTGAAAAGATGGTACATTAGCACGATTAAGTATTTCGCAGTATCGATTTAGTGAGAGTGTTATCAGTTTACTTACGGATTGTCCCACTGACGGTTCTTGAGGAGATGGAGCATTCTATGTTCGGGGAATTGGGGGTGGAGATGAGATGCCCCATGTACGCGCAGCACTAGAATATCTTATATGAGCCATAAACAATGATTCTACTACGGAAGGTTTCCCAGTATTAGTATGTACAAACAATCTTACGGAAGTAAAAATCCGATCATGACATGATATAGAAGATGTTTTCTTAGTAATTCAAAAGACAGAGGAAACAGTATCTATGACTATAAAAAAGAGGAGAATATCTCCGCATACCATTACTTTCACTTCTAGTAAAGGGGCAGAGATAAATACGGATAAGATAATTATACAAACCAACGAGAGGGTCATGGAAGCACTTCGATACTTATTTGTAGCTGCTTGTCTTGATATTAATACTATTACTTACTAAAAACCTTTTTATGAAAACTTTCACCCTTACATCCGAATATATCGAGATGAATAAACTTATGAAACTCTTGCAACTCACCGAGACTGGTGGACAGGCAAAGATTGCTATATCTCAGGGACTCGTGACTCTGAATGGCGTAACAGAACTACAGCTTCGAAAAAAGCTCCGAAAAGGAGACAAAGTCAATTTTGACGGCGTGGAGGTAGAAATGGTTTAAAAGAATTCATATATATTCCATACTATGAACACATCATCCTCTCCGAGAGAAGATTTTTCAATATCTAGAAATGCTTCATCGAGTGAACCACAAAGCAAGATATTGTTTTTGTCTCCCGGTGTTTGTTTGCTCGTTGCGACACTCATAAGTCAACCAGTTTTTTCAGAAAATATGGATACGACTAAACACACACAAAATCTTACTCCTTCTTCTGAGAAACATATATCCCCCGAGGCCACTCTTCAAAATGGTGTGGTTCAGAAAAAGTCTCCTTGAGAAACTATTTGGACTGAATACGATAGGATACAGCAATTGAGACATTTTCAGTCTCAAAAGAAAACTCCAATATTTTCCGAGAATCCAAAATGATGGTTTCTGGAAAAATTACATTCGATAACATCTTTTCTTGATCAAGAAAAAGTAGTTGAGAAAAAGCCAAAGATTGATGAACTTCTCCTCTCAGGGATAGGGAAAAAATATCTCACTGAGAATACAAAACCTCTTTCAGAACAATATTTTGGAAAAGCCGTTTTACTCGTGCATTATACTAATACGACTCATGAAAGGGGAGATTTTATATTATTGCCAATACCACGAACCAATAATGAGAATAAGGTTATTCAGGTAGAAACCTCGGGAATCCATTTTTCTCTCACTCCCAAGCCAAAATCGAATGGATATAATACGGCGTATGATATCATTATGAAGCCAAGAGGAATGGCTACACAACTTGATATCTTGTATCCTGCCGATACTCCAGATTACAAGAAAGAATTAGATGAAAAACGAGAATTAGAAACACAACTATCAAGCATAGAGAATCGTATTCATACACTTTCTCAGACATCAAAAATTTCCCTATCACGCAAGCAGAGTGCTCATAGAAAGAAAGGAATCAGAATAAAACATACAGATCATAGAAAAGAGCTTGCAGAGTTGCAAGAGCAAGAAAGAGAAACAAAAAAACAACTGAATCAGACAAAAGAAAATTTGGCTCATACATCTCCCTATCAGTATTTCCCATATGTTCCTTTTACAGAGAAGCTGAATACTTCAAAAGTACAAGATAAATGATATGTATATCTTTCAAAAGAGATGGGAGAGTCATATAATTTTCCTGTGTCTGGGAAAAAAATATCGGAGATTCACAGTACGATACCAGGATTGACGATCAATAAAGCGATTCCTCCTCATTTCCCACTTCTTCTCAATCTCGTAGAGAGAATGGATTATCAGGTGTATTATAAACCCGATGGACTTACTCTCAAGGATCCAAGAGAGATTAACGTAATCATGAAAAAACAAGCCACCCAAGCTCTGACAACTATTTGACTCAATGACAAGGAGTCTTATCAATGGCAGAAAAGTAAAGTTTGAGCCGCGGGTATTGGACAAATGATGCCAAGTACTCTCGCTCTCTATCAGAAACATCCTAAATATAGTGACTGGTTTAAGTGACTCGATTTCCAGACTGCATCACAAGATCATCATGCGAGTTTTCGTCTCCAAGTAGCACATTTTGATGATCAAATATGTCAGTTTCCGAAACCTATCCGAGATCACTGGCAAGAGCTTATAACCGATTCACACACTCGCATATATATAATGGCTCTTTGGGCTGCAGGGTATAATGGAAATATGGCACGGATTATTAAAGAAATATTCGGAGATATCCCAATAGACGCACCTCTCTGAGAATATAAAAAGAGACTCACTTCTCAAGTGATTTTCGAAAAGATGGAGCAGGCAAGGAAGGCACACATAAAGCCTCTGGAAGAGAAATTACAGAAGTTTCAACAAATGACAAATAAACATACGATGAAGAAATATGATCACCTCTCTTCTGCTGAAATTACAGAAATAAAAGCACAGATTGGGAATATCCATAGTACTTACAATGAATCACAGACATATGTACTTAAGACTATACAAATAGCAGGAATGTATCTAAAATAGGTAGGAAAATTATTCTCCTATATGCACATGTGTCACCGCATGGTCGCTTCCAAGTCCTATTTCTCGTGGTCAGAGAACCCGAGCGGTCGCTCATAAAATAGAACTGTTTTTATAAAACTGGTCTGGGTGACTGAGCATAGCTTGAGAATTATTGGCGAGTCTATGGATAGTGCGGGAAATTATTCCGTCATTTTGTCCGTAATACGGAAAGGTTCTCGTATTTGGTTCTATATATGAGAATCTCTCTCCTGCAAGCATCTTTCATTTCTCCTGCGTCACATTGAAATCCCCTCAGAGGATACCTTTTGTACCTTCTGGGAGACTGTCTCGGAGGTTTTCGATAATGGAACTCGAGGTACCATGAGCATGTAAGAGTCAGAAATGAATCCCGTCTATCTCACAATGTGCTCCCGCTCCATCGAGAATACCTCAAACAAATTTCTTGGTCTTTAGCTCAGTATATGTTGCATCATCCGTCTTTCATAGTCGATTTTTTATTCGTGAAAACGAATAGATTTTCTCCGAAATCTTGTGTTGCACTTTTGATTGGAACTCGTTATGAGTGATGATCGGGGTCTTCGATGCAATGATGTTATAGAGAAACCGGTGTGATTCCGCATTCATATTATGGAGCTCAAATGCGCGCATGAATTGGAGATGATATCCTTTGGATTCCAAGAAATCACATATATCATCTTTTTGATCTTCCCCGCATACTTCCGTCAAGAAAATAACATCCGGATTTTGTTTTTCAATATACCGACAATAGCTCTGAACTTCTGAATGTTTCCTAAAAACTTCAGGGTCTCTGATAAGAAAGAAAGCACCAGCGGCACGAGCTATTTCCCAAGGAGAGTTCTGATGATCAAGTCACATACCAATATTTGCTTCAAG
Source organism: Candidatus Gracilibacteria bacterium CG2_30_37_12 (assembly GCA_001873165.1). Taxonomy (GTDB): domain Bacteria; phylum Patescibacteriota; class Gracilibacteria; order BD1-5; family UBA2023; genus UBA1545. The sequence goes on along the minus strand of MNYO01000092.1, from coordinate 8,097 downwards.
AAGATATGTTATAATCATCCAGATAATAAAGTGAATTACCTACAATATATCATATGATTGAATTTTTTGTCAAAAAAAATTCAATCATTCTATTCCCTTTTCTTCCATATCCACCACCCACCAAATCCTACTATGAAAAATCCAGCAAAATACACGGCAAAACTTGTATATTTTTGTGCTTCGACTCCGAGGTAGGAATAGAGAAGGATGAGCCACATCTCTCCAGCGATAGCTGCTAGGAAAAAAGGAGTAAACCTATATTTCACAAACCCTGCTGCATAATAGAGAAGATCAACTGGCGTGAGCGGAAACATACAACTGAAAAATACGATTTTTACGCCATTTTCCTGTATCTGCTTCTTATACTTATTAATAATTGGAAGTTTTTTATTATCTTCCACGACATTTTTACGAAAGAGATATCCAATGGTATAGGTTTCCGCGATACCGATACCGACCCCGATGATACTCACAATAGCTGTGAGAAGGAAATCCTGTAATACAACTCCCGAGAGAATAATAATAACAGTGGATGGTACAAAAAGATAATTCCGAAAAGCATAGAAGAGAAAAAGAATCCCTATTTTTCCGTAGATATTTATATCCAAAGAGGTAAAAAAAGCTTTTAAATCAAACCCTGTTATATAGAGATAAGTACTCGTAAAAATCCCGACTGTAAACAGAAGGATAATTATTATTAATAGAAGGGGTTTACGTGTGTAGCTCATTGGAGAAATTGATTACTTCTTGCAAATATATATAAAAGCTGGCGGGAGATTCAAGAGTGTAAATCTATATCGAACTTTAGGAAATATCTGGTGAATATGTTTTTTGTTCTGGAGAAAATACTGAAACTGGATAAATTTCCCTTGTTTCTTTAAAATATGTTTTGCACTTTCTAATATATGAAAGACCAAAGCAGAATTCATAAAGCCAAATGGGAGAGAACTGATAATATAATCTATACTTTCTGGTTCAAAAAATTTAGTAGATTCCTCTGCTCCGAGGGAGTAAACTACCACTCTATTGTCTCCTTTGTATTTGAGTTGTAGTTTTTTGATAAAAAGCGGGTCAATCTCGAAGATGCTGAGACTAGATCCGAGGGTAATCTTCTTGAGAAGTGCATCAGTAAAAGTCCCACTTCCTGCCCCAAACTCGACAATATGGATGTCATAAGAGAGGTCCATTGGGCTAATCATTTGTTTGTAGAGAAACGGAGAAGAAGGACTTATGGCTCCAATTGTGCGATAATTACTAAAAACACTTTTGAGAAATGACATAAATAATAGGTACGTTGAGGTAAGAGATATTGAGTATAGAGAGTACCTGTAAAATATACGTAAAAAACCGAACTGGTAATATGAGAAGAAAATTTTTACTCTCAGAGCCTCTTTTCCATAACTTCCTTCCCAAGTACTTTCATTGTGTAGCAGAGATCGGGAGTTTTAGTAGAAGCACAGAGAAGGAGGCGGAGCATCATAGCAATATCTCCAACCTTTCCGAGATATTCACCCGTTTTCCATTCTTCACCCGTTCGAGCGAATTTGTGCATATGTGCGAGATTCTTGAGTTGCTCGAACCATTCTTCTCGCTCCATAGCTGGGTCATAAGATTTCATATAATCCTCTACGAAAGCCTGGCGAACTTCGGGAGTTATGCACTCGGGAAGGGCTGGTGCGGCATTTTTCATAGTTTCGAAAGTTTCTGTATAGAAAAACTGGAGTTGCCCTCGGAGGTCCGAAAATTTCGTGAATCTTCGTGGATCTTTTTCGGTGTGGCGCTCTATATCGAGTGCTCGATAGGTGAGATCTAGATATACTTCCATAAGTTTTGCAAGTTCTTTGTCATATTTTCGAGCCCATTCAAGTCCTTGTGATTGAAGTTCTTCAGTGGATAGTTTCGTCAAAAAATTGTTCGCGATGGAATCAAGTTTCGTGATATCGAAAAGAGCTCCAGAAAGTGGAAGTTTCTCAGTGGTGAGAGGGTAGCTGCGGTAGTCTGCCGTTGGATTTTCAAGTCTCCAAGCCTCATATCTGGAATCCATAATACCGAGCATATAGTCGATAAGTGCCTCGATAATATAGCCTTGCTCGAAAAAGTATTCTACATTTGCCTCGGGATCTTTTCGTTTAGAAAGTTTTCGTTTTCCACCACCATCTGTTTTCATAAGCGGGGAAATATGGATGTATTGCGGAAGAGTGAATCCAAGAGCTTCGGTAAGTTGTACGTGGAGCGGATAGGATGGAAGCCATTCATCACCACGAGTTACATGAGTTGTTCGCATCAGGTGATCATCCACCACATGAGCAAGGTGATAAGTGGGAATACCAGTTTGTTTCAAGAGAACGGTATCCATGAAATTATCTTGCATTTCGATCTCTCCACGAATTTCATCTACAAGTTTTACTCGCTTACTCGGATTTCCATGACTCCGGAGGCGAACGACATATTTCTTCCCTGCTACAATCGCCCCTTGTACCTCCTCCAGAGTCGCTACTCGCCAAGGAGAATAAGAACCATAGATTCCTGTCGGCTGTCCCGAAACCGTTTGTTCGGCACGAATAGTGGTGGTTTCCGCCTCATCCAAGAAACAAGGATACGCCATCCCTCGAGCGATCATATCTCGTACATAAGATTGATAAATCGGTCCACGTTTGGATTGGGTATATGGTCCATATTTTCCTATATCAGAACCATCTGGACCGATAGCTCCTTCATCGATAGTGATTCCAAATTTTTGAATCCCATTTACAATCGTACTGGCAGCATTTTCAATCTCACGTTTATCGTCTGTATCTTCATTGCGGAGGTAAAATACTCCACCATTCAGATGAGCAAGACGTTCCGAGAGAAGTGCTGTATAGACGGTTCCTATATGCAAAAACCCCGTTGGACTTGGACTGACACGAGTCACGATTGATACCGTTCTATTGGGGTATATATTTTCGAGTTCTTCCAGAGTATAGGAAGGATTGGGAAAAAGAAGGTTGGCAATTGCGAGATTGGAATCGGTCATAAGAGAATGGGAAAGAGAAATAATTGGCGATATCATATGAATTTGATGATAAAAAGCAATACGAAGTATTCCCATTGACTTTTAGAGAAAAACCATATTATCCTCATAACTTGTTTCAAAATAATGCGAGGGAGAAACAAAATGACAGAAGACATAAATATAGGAAATGAAGAACATATTGATTGGGGAAATACTCCTGATGAAGATCCAGAAATGGGATATATTCCGAGAATGGTAATTATACATCCTCCAAATCAGCATCTTCAAGAACAATTGGAGTTATTGAATCGGGTTATGTTTGATTCTGGGGACCCTCAGGATTTTATATTTGTCACAAGAGAGGAACTGGAAATGAGAAAAGGAAATATAGTAGTATTGTCATTGGGGCTTGCACTTGTGGATATTGACAGGATAATGAACGAGACAGTTCAGATAGGATTGTTTGCGAATTCTATTTTGTGCAAAATCAATCATCGGCCAGTTTTTCCATATTACTCTCATCCAAAGCATCGAATGAAGGCGATACCGACGAAACATTCTTTGTTGATGAAGCTAAACATCCCTCGTGGAATTCACCGCGATGGACGAGCAAAAATACAAAATCTGACTTCTTCTCGTCTTTCCAGACGAAACGGAAGCAGAAAATAACAAAACTCCCCGAGAACTTTGCTGTTCTGGGGGAGTGTTTTTTTGTCGATTCTTCAAGGCCTATTGGAGTGCCTCATATACTTCTCCAGCGATTTTGATAGAAGGAGTAAGAGTTTTTGCTCCGATTGCCCATTTTGCTGGACAAGCAGTTCCTGGATTGGCTCGCATAAACTGAAGAGCTTCAATTTTTCGGATGAGTTCGGCACTATTTCGTCCGAGTGGTCCAGAAGTTACTTCAATAGCGCGAACGATTCCATCTGGATCGATGACGAAAGTTCCCCGTCCAGCGATTCCACTATTGAAATCGAGGATATTATACATAGAAGCAACTTCTCCATTATGATCAGCAAGCATCGTATAAGGGAAACCTTCCATAAGGCGCTCATGTTTTACCCAAGCTCGATGAGAGAAATGAGTATCAGTGGAAGCAGTGAGAATAGTTACTCCGAGTTCGTCGAAACGACTTTTCATATCTGCCATATCCTTCAATTCTGTTGGACAAACAAAAGTAAAATCAGCTGGATAATAGAAGAGAACGGACCATTTCCCCGCAAGAGATTCGAGGGAAACTCGTGTTTCATCGTCTTTAATAGGGTCATATGCCGGAAGATCAAAACCAGGAGCTGGCTCATCGATTTTTACGAACATAATTTCTTCGAAATCGCATGAATGTGACATAACTTGAAAAGTGAAAGAATAGAAAGTCCTGAAAAGTGTATCATTACATCCCATATGTATATATATTTATTTTTCGTCGAAACGAAGTCAGTAAACATTTTCTTGTTTTCCAAGACCATTTCGTCATCGTAATAAAATATATACATATTTCTCTTTCATATGTGTTATTGAAAGAGGAATGTAATTTCCCTAAAACAGGAACGTGTTATGATACGAATTGTTGAGATTTTTGCAAGGAAATTTTGAAAAATGAAACATTTTTCTATAATAGGAGAAATATTTTTTATCCAAAATATATATATGAGCACAATAGAAATACCAACACCCGCAGTTTTAATAGAAAATCTGAGTAAATACCTCGATGGGAAACAAATACTTTTCGATGTAAATCTCTCCATTTTTTCTGGAGAAGTATTCGGATTTCTCGGACCAAATGGTGCAGGAAAAACAACCACTATGAAAGCTATTCTTGGACTCATTCGCCCAGATGAGGGAACTATCAGTATCCTCGGTGATACAAATCTTTCCAATGAAACCAAAGAAAAAATCGGATTTATGCCAGAGAATACCTACCTTTATAAATACTTGACTGGTCGAGAATTTCTCCGTTTCAATGGAAAATTCTTTCAAATTTCTGATAGTGAACTCGAAGAGCGAATCGAAGAAATCCTTCATAAGGTGGGACTTCATAAGGCAGGTGATAAACTTCTTGCGAAATATTCAAAAGGGATGTTGCAACGAATCGGACTCGGGCAGGCGATTATTAATAATCCTTCCATTGTATTCCTCGATGAGCCGATGAGCGGGCTGGATCCTATTGGTCGAAAGATGGTTAAAGACCTCATACTTGAGTTGAAAGCGAAAGGGACAACAGTATTTTTCAATACCCATATCCTTTCGGATGTAGAGTCCATCTGTGATTCCTTTGCTATTATTCACCAAGGACACCTTGTTACGAGTGAAAAAGTGAAAGATTTGAAAGAACCTCTCGAAGAATATTTCATACAAAAGATAGAAGAGAACACGGAAGGACATTTGGAGGTGATCTAAATTGAAATTTTCCAAATATCCCAAAGAATACACCACTGGGACGAAGTTCCCGATTTGATACAATCCCTTCTTTATGAAAAAAACTAAAATCCTCGTATGACTCTCAGGCGGAGTAGATTCTGCTGTTGTTGCTTATCTTCTGCGTGAAGCTGGGTATGATGTTTCGTGTGGTTTTATGATCAACTATATCTCAGATACGGAAGATTGCCCAACACTTGTCGATATAGAAGAGGCAAGGAAGGTTGCTGAATATCTCTGACTTCCATTTCATACCTTCGATTTCCGGGAAGAATATGAGAAACGAATTGTGAACTATATTTATGAAGGATACCAGAAATGACTCACTCCTAATCCTGATATCCTCTGTAATAACCTTGTGAAATTCGATTGTTTTCTCAAAGAGGCGCTCGAATACGGTTTCGACAAGATTGCCACAGGTCACTATGCGAGGATAGAAGAGAACGATGGGATATATCATCTTCTGAAGTGAGTGGATCCGAATAAGGATCAGACCTATTTTCTGTCTCGATTGAATCAATTCCAACTTTCTCATGCGCTTTTTCCTATTGGACACCTAGAGAAACCAGAAGTACGAGAGATAGCGAGAAGGGCAGGACTTCCGAATGCTGCTCGAAAAGATAGTCAAGGACTCTGTTTTATTGGGAAGGTAAGTATGAAAGAATTTCTCGAGAAACGACTTCCTAAGAAACCAGGAAATATTCTCGATATTCACGGGAATATTCTTGGAACGCATGAATGAGCTTTTAGTTATACGATTGGTCAAAGAAAAGGAATTCAGGTGGGATGAGGTCCAGCCCTTTTTGTTATTGCCAAAGATATCATGAAGAATACTATCATCGTCGGGACGGAGGCAGAACTCGAACTCTATTCTAGTGAATTAACTGCGATAGATTGGCATTGGGTTGCTGAAACTCGAGTATTTCCATTTTCGGCTCGAGCCAAGATTCGCTACCGACAGGATAACCAAGACATCGAATGTGTCCAAGATGGCGAAAATCGTGTTAGAGTGCGATTTATCTCTCCACAACGAGCAATTACCAGTGGTCAGATGATTGTGATTTACGATGGTGACGAACTTATTGCGAGTGGGATTATTGAATAATTAAAAAGAATTAACTTACAAGAGGTTCTTCATATAATACAGGAAATTCAACCAACTAGGGAGGCTAACATGATGAAATCCATCATCTATTTCCTCCATATGTTCTGGGAGAAAATAATTTCAAAGAGTGTATTTGTTTACGGGATAACCGTAGATCAATACTTCAATACTATCTGTGAGAGAGGAGATAAAAGTCCTCTTCCGAAACGTCGACTGCTCCTTAGAGGACAAGGGACGGGCTTTGGTTAGCTATGCTAATCAAAAAATCTCTCACAGAGAAAATAAAAGGGCACTTCCGGGCGCCCTTTTTCGTGTGTCGTGAAGAACATAGTCCATCACAGTAATTCACTAAAACACCTCCACAATTTTAAGTTCTTTGTCTTTGAATTCATAAAGTTTCGCAGGACGATTGGAACTATCTCGATCAAGTTCTCCTGTTTCTTGAATCATCTCAAGAGAGAGAATTTTCTTCCGAAAGTTTCGTTTGTCGAGTTCTTTGCCGAGAATCATCTCATAAACTCACTGGAGTTCGGAGAGTGTGAATTGTTTTGGGAGAATATTCATGGCAATATTGGTGTATTCAAACTTCCAAATGAGACGCTGGTGAGCGTACTGAATAATTTTCTTGTGATCAAAACCAATTGATGTAGTATCGAGAGAATTGTATTCTATGAGTTGTACTCGGGTGAGATCAGCAGTTCGAAGGAGTACGTCATTATCCACGAGTGCATAGTAAGCAACAGTCACAATATGTCCTCTGGTATCACGATCTGGTTCACCAAAACTATAGAGTTGTTCTTTGTAAACTTCTGTGATTCCTGTTTTTCGAAGAAGGATATCATCAAAGTTTTCTTCGAGGGAAATACCTACTTTCATAAGTCCACCGGGGAGGATAAAAGTTCCTTTGGATGGTTCTTTTTCTCGTTTTGCCAGTACGAGACAGAGGACTCCATGATAGATGGTAAATATAACGACATCGAGTGCCAGTACTGGAATAGAAAGTCCAAAGATATTCTTGGTGAATTCTTGTTGAATAGTTGCTGATTGCATAGGAGAAAGTGTAAGAAATACAACCAGATTGTATAGAAGAGTGGAGAAAAAGCAAAATTCTTTATAGTTTCTCAAGGTATCCCCGTAATGATGCAAATTGTATTGCTTGTGCAATTTTTGCATCCACGACAAAGAGATTAGTAAGATCTGCTACTTTCTTCATGAGAGTATTAAGTTCATTTATAGGGACACGAAGTACCTCAATAATCTCAGATGGCTCCAGTTTTTGTCCTGTTTCATTTGGAACTACATCATTCATAAAATACTGGGAAATAATCTCAGTACTGGTTAAATAGAAAATTATGTGTGGTTAAAAATACAAGTTGTTCTCTTATCTAAGGCACCCAAGTATCAACTTTTATATTTCTCGCTAAATTTGGCTTGTTTTTGACTAATTTACCCCCTTATCTGCCCTCTGGAAGCGGGGTGAAGTAGTCAAAACAGCCACACACTTTTTGCCATTATGCCAAAATATACAAGCACTTAAAAAATATACGTTTAATATCGCCATAGATGATTTCTGATCTGGATA
>MNYO01000083.1 GCA_001873165.1 Candidatus Gracilibacteria bacterium CG2_30_37_12 | reverse complement strand
TGGCCAGAATTATAAATCTTTTGGTTAAATAGAAAATTATGTGTGGTTAAAAATACAAGTTGTTCTCTTATCTAAGGCACCCAAGTATCAACTTTTATATTTCTCGCTAAATTTGGCTTGTTTTTGACTAATTTACCCCCTTATCTGCCCTCTGGAAGCGGGGTGAAGTAGTCAAAACAGCCACACACTTTTTGCCATTATGCCGAAAAGATGAAGAACAATATTTACTAGCGAATCTTTCTCATAGTAGCATATACTTCCTTTTTTTACAAAAAAATACCACTCATTTTGAAAAATGAGTGGTATTTTAAAAGTGAGTGAGAAATTACGCTCGTGCTTTTGTATTAATATCGCGGTACACTTGACGAATAATTGCCTTTTCACGAATCTTTCGTGAAGAGAGTGCTCGTGTCGCATAGCGTCAGTTTCTGAGTCTATTAGCTACACGAGTCTGAAAAAACATCTTCTTATATCGAAGAATAAGTTTCTCATTTGACTCCGTTTCGTTCTTAATAGTGTATACAATCATGATAGATCTCCTGTATAAATAATAAAGTGTCGCTATTGTATGAAAAAGAGTTGGTTTGTCAAAAGAATCAGATATTTTACAGAAAATATTCTGTTATTTTGGACTTTGAGCATTGGAAGCCTTGTAGATAACTTGCCCGATAGGATTCATAACTCTCTTGAGGGACTCTCTTAAGTCGATATAATCTTGGAGGATAAATTCCAATACAATATGAGAGGCATAGGTTTTCTCAAATTCATTAAATGCCACCATAGCTTGGGGGAATATTTCTTTTGTATGACTGATTTCATTGGTGATTTTATTGGCTGATTGAGCAATCTTTTGAGCCACAGCCTCTGTATTATCGAGGGGACTGGAACGATTATTAGAGGTAGACCCACTATAATATACATCCAATGATTGTTTCGAAGCGCTGTTGAGATAAAAGAGATATTGACGATAGTTACAGTATTGATAAGTGGTATTATCGAGCAGAGATTTCTTCATGGAAAGTTCAGAAGTATCTTTTACTTCTCGACAATGCTCATTCTCGATATTTTTCTGGAGGAGTCCTGATTGTTGCTGTAGTTTCTCTTTGAGGTTGGATTGAGTGGATGGAATCTTTGTGAGAAGTGTATCGATGATACGAATCTTCGCATTTATAACAGCACATGTATAAATTACCCCCATAGTTTCCTTGTAAACATAAGAAGCTTTTTCGAGAAAGGTTGGTCCTGAGGCGATTCATATGGTACTGATTCGAGAAGAATCCAAATTCAGTGTTCATAAATATCTTTTATATTCTATATCTCCATCATCTTTATGATTGATATCTGCATAAAGCACTTGTTCTGATTCTATGAAACTATTATCTTTCCATTTTGCCCAAGGTTGTGTAGGGCTTGCACAAAAATTCGTCACATTATTTTTGTATCCATTATAATCTATGAGATTAGGAAGTCCGTCGGCAGCAAAAATCCTCCCAAAAGAAAGAATAAAAAGTAGGAGTGAAAGAATTATTTTCATAGGAAAGTGGAGGAAAATATTAAGCACCGATTCTAAAAATTATTTCTTTTTCGATAAACTCCCGATCTCGTCCGTATTTGAGACGAGAGAGTTCTTTATAGGCTCTAGCGAGCATCGGGTCACCCTTTTCGAGATTGGGATTTGCAGGAATGAGACTAAATGCTGAACTTGCCTGACCATCGATACAGAGACGCATAACTGCCTTACGGTTGTCGATATTCACGAGGTCTTGATTACTGAATATGGGAGCGAAATCCTTGGAGATAAACTCCGCATCCTCGGGTCCGATTCGGTAACAGATCTTGTTCGCAACGTTACCGAAGATGGCATCCTTCAGATTCAGATTTGATTTTGTAAGAGCATCAGATTTCTGAAGCTGTCCGAGGTACTGATGAGCGATGATAAGCCCGAGGCGATATTTACGAGCTTCAGAGAGGATAGATTCAATCGAGTCGGTAACATAGTTTTGGAATTCATCGATATAGAGGAAGAAATCGCTTCGATCTTCTTTGGCGACATTCTGTCGACGCATAGCTGCCATCTGAATTTTGGAAACCATAATGAGCCCGAGAAGGGTTGAATTGATATCCCCGAGCGTTCCCTTGGAAAGGTTAATAAAAAGGAGTTTCTTCTGTTGCATAATGTCGAACACATCGAAGGAACTCTTCGTTTGCCCGATGATATTTCGCATCATCGTATTCGTGATAAATCCTCCGAATTTCGCAGCAAAATATGGAATAATCTCCCCTTTTTCTCGTTCTCCCATCTTGGCGAAGGTAAAATCCCACCAAGCCTTTACAATCGGGTTCTTGAGGGTGCGACGACGTTCCTTTTGAAAGTCTTCGTCCGTAAAGAGCCGCATGATATCTGTGAGGGCACATCATCCCGGGTAATCCATGAGGGTGAGACATCCATTTCGGAAATAATCCTGTATTCGAGGTCCGAAAATCTCGGCACCGAAGAGCTTGATCATGATATTCATTGCATCCTGTGTCACCATCTGCTTCTCATCATCGGTTGTCGCTTCGAGGATATTGATTCCCATCGGACGAGACATATCAGCCGGATCAAAGTAGATAACATCATCTGCTCGTTCTCTCGGAACAAAGGGAAGGAGATCGAGTGCTAATTCTCCATGGGGATCCATAATACATGCACCATTTCCGAGTTTGAAATCCTGTCGTGCCATTACTTGAAGTTCTGTAGATTTACCCGTACCCGTTTGTCCGATGATATAGAAGTGACGAAATCGATCCTCATTTGTTACACGAACTTCTTTTGTCACGCCCTTGTATGTATTGTACCCGAGAAGTATTCCCTCACTGGGGAGATTCACTGGTGCTTTCACAATTTTGAAATTCTGCCAACGAATCTCAGGAGTCTTATTATACTTGGAGTGAGGGAAATGGAATATGGAGGCTATTTCCTCGATATTGAGTACGGATTTTTTATGAAATGAGAAAGGAAAATGTCGGAAGATATATTCTCGCATAAATCCATCGAGATTAGTTTTTTTCTCGGTTTTAAAACTATTTCCCTGAGCAATACTGTACTGAGAAAATGAAGACGTGATGTTCTTGATTTCGCTTTCTACCATGTAAGGGTCATCTCCTGTGGTAATAATACGAATAACGACCTCATATCCTGTTTTTTTACGTTTCTCTTTTATAACCCCATCTTCATCTTCACTCTCGTGAGAATCGTCTTTTTTTCCCTCCTCTGGACTGGAAAGGAGAAGATTGAAAAAGCCTATAATCCAAGAAAGTGGATTGAGAGAGATTTTTTTCTCTTTGTGTTTCTCTGTTTTTTTAACAGATTTTTGCCAAGCATCCGATACAGGAGAGAGGAGAATTTGAATAGAAGCTGCCTCTGTTTCTCCGAGTTTCCCGAGTGTTGAGAGAATCGTATTCATCGGATCACTTTCGAGTTTTTGATAGCTTTTTATGGGATAATGAAAAGATTTCGAAAGAATAAGTTCTACTCATTTTACTATTTTTTTATCTTTAAAAATATCGATTTCTTCTGTCTCATCAATAACCGCATCACTGTAAAATGCACTGATTTGTTTTTCGATCAAATTCTTTGCTTTTTTAGGAACGACCACATAGAAATATATCTCTTGTTTGTATGCGATATATTCCAGAGAAATGTAATCTTGTCCGAAAAATTTAGATTTCAGTCCTCCAGAATAAAGGGATTTAAGAGAAGCGAGGAGTTGCTCCATTAAACTGATTGCTTCTTTGAAATCACGCGATGTTTCTTTACGATCATCCTGTTCACTCTCTTTCTTTGGGATCAATATACGGAGAAATACCATATCTATAGAACGACGAAAGTCTATCCGTCTTTTCGTGTAGAGAAACACGGTGGAGAGGATAATAATAATGAGAATGAGAATAAATTCGCTTAGAGTCATTGGAATAAATGGGCCCAGGGTAAAAATTTCCTTTATTGTACCAGAAAGGTGGAAAAATTCAAAAAGAAGTAGTTGATTTTTTGTGTTTTATCTTATACTAAAGAAAAGTTTCTAAAAATAACCAGAGAAAATGAATACCCATCTCATAGAAATCCTTTCCAAACTGACTCTTTTGGATCCTGAAAATACCACAAAAGATATCCTAAAAACCTATGAGGAACAAGGGAATTGTATTATCCATTTCCTCTATTTTGCAAATATTATCCTGAATATACTCGATACAGAAGATCGTATTTCTCCAAAAAAAGAGGATTTCATTCAAGCACTTCTTAAGTGAGATTTTCTCCTCCCTGATGGGATAGCACTCAAACTTCTCTATAAAAAACATTTCGGAAAAGAACTTCCGAACCTGAATGGTACTGATTTCCTTCCTTTTTTTCTCTCCAGTATTCCAAAAGATAAAAAAGTGGAGATATTTCTCTATGGAGCATCTCCTGAAGTGATCGGGAAAACTGTTGAATACATCAAAGAAAGTTTTAACTTTCCTGTTATTTCAGCACAACATGGTTTCCAAGAATTTGATTGGAGCAAAATGTCTTCAAAAGAAAAGGGGATTATCCGAATATTTTTGGTCGGACGTGGAAGTCCCCTTCAAGAGCTCTGGGTGGAGAAAAATAGGAAGAAACTTGAAGAAATGGAGTGTCTCGTCTTCACGGTTGGTGGACTCCTAGATTTCTGGTCAGGAACCGAGAAGCGTGCCCCAGGATGGATGCGAAAATTGAAAATAGAATGGCTCTATCGGGCACTTTCTAACCCGAAAAAGAATCTAAAGAAAACGCTTGTAAGTTTACAATTGGTGAGGTTTTTGATAAAAAAATAATCTGCCACGGCAGATTATTTTTTTAAGTATTCGGATATTTTGTAGTTTTTTTAAGAATGAACATGAGTCATTCATTTGCTAGAGAAAGTATCTACAAAAGAATGAGGACCACTTTTAATCATTATTCAATTTACCCCAGCACTCACACCAGCCGTAATCTCTCCACTGCAATCTTCAACATAAAATTCTTCTGTATGCTCTACTCAGTCTTTCATAGTAAAAATCGAGGTATATCGTAGTTTGTGAGAGTAAGAACCATTTGCTAATAGATAAAAATATCCAGGTTCCGAAGAGATAGGGCGAAGTGTATATATCGTATCGGTAGGTAAGGATGACGTATCTACCTTGAGAGATTCTCTTTGTACATAAAATTCTCCGGGTCTTAGTTGAGGAGTTGCTTCTGATAGTTCTATCATATGTGATTTTTTAATGAAATAAATTTTTGTATTCTTTTCTATTTCACTTTTACTGTACTTTTTTATAAGTATCATGCAAAGCTTTTTCTTCGATTCAATATACTCCACCATCGGCACCCTGAATAAGTTGTCCACCTGCTTGAATCCTCATTTCTTCATCGTTTATCTTGCTAGATTTTTCAATCAAATCCTCCAAGAAAATGAGTATAGTCTTGGTATCTTTATAATCAATTTTATTCATTGCAGTCATTACTTGTTCTGTAGCCAATGTTTGAGCTTCTCTTTTGAGGGTTATCTGTCTTTGTCGTTCTGGCGATTTCATAAATTGAGCATGAGCTTCTTCTGCTTTTGTAATACCTGTACGCCATTTCTGTAATAAATCATCTGCTGTTACTTTTTCTCCCGCTTGAATAGTAAACTTTCTTCCATTAAATACTCCTTCGACTGCGGTATGTTCATTGGAACTTTCTACTAGTTTCTGAAGGAATGATTTTATACTCTCAGCTATTTCTGGATGAATAACTATTACTTCTTTCCCTATTACTTCTTTCCCTTTTCCTCCTCCCATCTCTCCCACATACTGAACTGCTGTTCCTCCAGCAATAGCGGTTCGCGCTACAGCAACCTCTGCCCTTCCGATACCAAATTTTGCAGTGGCAACCATACCTGCTTTTCCTGCAAATTTCAAAGCTCTTGGTGAAGGACCTCATTTTCTCACTGCTTGTCTCGCGACAATCCGAGCCGCTTTTGAAGCAGTTTCTTTTCCTGCTTTTGCAGTTGCCAATCCTGTTTCAGCGACCGCTTTTCCTGCTTTTATTCCTTTCGCTCCGATTCCGAGTGGAACGAGCATCATCCCGATAAACTTCATCGCTCCTTCGATCTGTTTGTCTGCTGGAAGTTTCTGAAACTCTTCCAGTGCCTTTGGAAGTGCAGTAAGAAGTTTTTTTGCATTTTCGAGCGTGAGTTGTGAGAGTATTTCTGAGATATCGTTCTCGATAATGTTTCGTGCTTGAGGTTCAAGAGTATATGCAGTAAGTATTCCGATTGCTTTTCCAGTGATTTCCATAATTCCAGCAACTCCTTCATAGGCACCTTCAGCAGCACCTGCGGTTGCACGAATAGTATATCTCATAGGAGCATTGGCAATATGAGTACTCGTGAGTACCGCATCCGCCCAACTAATATGATCCAGTTTTGTTCCAGTTACTTTCTCAAGTTTTTGAATAAGAGCTTCGGTGCTTGCTTGTTCTGTTGGAGAAAGAGTTTTTCATTGAAAATCAGCGAGAAGCTGAGAATGAAGTGATTTTGCTCGTTCTTGAATTTGCTTCATTTGGCTCTCATAGATTGCTTTTCCTGTTTCATAAGATCCGGTTTTTTCTCCAATCCAATCACCCATACCTCCGACTACCCCAGTATTCTCTTTACGGGATTCATTCAGAGTAGCAATCTGCTCTTCTATGCCATTTGCAAGTATGGTATATTTTCGAATCGCATTGACTTGTGATTCTATCTGAGATTTTACAACCTCGCTACCCCCCCCTATGTTTTGGAGTGTCTATATTCTGATGATTTCCTGATTCCATATATGTTTTTATAAAAAGTTAAAATAGTTAACTCCTCTAAATTATCATACTTTTAGAATTTTTGCAAAAAATTGGTATTTTTTGGGTTTTGGATATAATAACTTCTATTCTAGAAGTTTAATATAAAAATATTTTCCATGCCTACTATTTCTATGTTCTTTGGGATCATCGTCCGTATGTATTTTGGGCCAAAAGAACATAATCCACCACATATTCACGTCTATTATCAGGATGATACCGCAATGTTTAATTTAGAAAATGGATCTCTGTTAAGTGGAAAAATACCAAACAGACAGATAAAGCTTGTTGGGGCATGGATGGAAATACATAAAGATGAACTCCTCGCAGATTGGAAACTCTGCCAAGAATGAGAAAAGCCCTTTACTATTAATCCACTACAATAATATGATACCCTCTATTGTGGAAGTTACCCCGACACAAAAATATACCCTCAATATATTATTCTCCAATGGGGAATATCGATCTTTTGATATGAATCCATATATCGATATGGGACTATTTCGAGAGCTTAAAAATCAAGAAATGTTTGCCACGGTAAAAAAAAGTTTTGATACCATAGAATGGGCTAATGGTGCGGATATAGATCCGGAATCTCTTTATACAGAAAGTGTGTCCATAATGAAGTAAAAAACTTATAAACTTCTTGTTATTGTTTGGTCTTGAATCTTATGATGAATATCAAAAAAGAATATATTGAGATGATTAAGAGATTTTTTGCAAAAAATCACCTTTTCTGTTATAGTAATTTTACCCAGTTTCTTTAGGAACGGGGAATTACCTATCTGGAGTCACTTCCATATTGTTGAATTTTCCCTATCCAAGTGACTGGATGGGGTATAGGAAAAATCATGAAACGGATTAATTTTGCTCTTGCAGCAACGAAAACAGAAGTACTTGGATTCAGGCTGTTTACATTCATCGGTTTCTTGGTGACCATACCAGTACTTCTGATGGTAATATTTTCTGAGCTCAATTGGTTTCACTGGATGTTTATTACGAGACTGTCATTTTGGCAGGGCGACACGGTCGCAACAGTCTTTGGAACTATTGGTGTTCCAATTACTTTTGTTCTCGTATTATGTTTGTTCATCAAAAATCTTTTGCGATATGATCCGCCGAAGTTTCTGTGGGTGAATTCCTAACCCCTCTAAAAATACCGCACTTTTCGGAGTGTGGTATTTTTCTTTCAAATGTTTGTTTTCTATCCTCTGGCTTACCACAAATGAAGATTATGCGAAGATTACATGACAAGAATGTATCATACAAAAGCTCTTTCCCTAGATTTTTACAAAGTGGTCGCTTTTATATTTGGATTTGTGCTAGGGTTTTGGATATTATTATTGAAAATTTCATATATGTTATTTGCAATATACTGAAAATTTCATATACTTGTATTTAAGTATTTTTACTAACATTAGTATCCTTATGTTCTCAAGAACTCTTTCAGAAAAAATCATTTCCAAATATCTACAAGGGAATATTATCATGATTCTCGGGCCTCGTCAGGTTGGGAAAACAACACTCGTAGAGACTCTTTTACAAGATATTCCCTCTTCTGATAAGATATTCTTCACTGGTGACGATTCCGATGACAGAGCCATTCTTTCAAGCGAGAGTTTCTCTCAAGTGGATCGTGTTATTGGAAAATCCAGTTACATCGTGATAGACGAATGACAGAAGATCCCCAATATCGGAAATACTCTCAAAATTCTCGTTGATCAGTACAAGGCAACCAAGCAAATATTTGTAACGGGGTCATCCAGTGTCCATCTCCTCGATACTACCAATGAACCACTCACGGGACGTAAATTCGTTTTTACTCTTTTTCCCGTATCTGTCGGGGAATATATGGATCGATATGGGATCCGTGATACTCAAAAGGAGCTCGAAACACACCTCCTATACGGCATGTATCCTGAAGTATTGGAACTGAAGAATATCGAGGAAAAAGTCACGCGGCTCACAGAGCTCTCCGAAAGTGGACTCTACCGGGATATTCTCGAATTTCAGGAGGTTCGTAATTCTGGAAGCATCCATAAACTTCTCGAACTTCTCGCTCTCCAGATAGGAAGCGAGGTTTCATACAATGAACTTGCCACTCAGCTCGGAATGAGCACCAACACGGTTGAACGATATATCGATCTCCTCGAAAAAAGTTACGTTATTTTCCGTCTTTCTCCCTATTTTACCAATAAACGGAAGGAGATTTCCAAGATGAAAAAGATTTATTTCTACGATCTCGGAATCCGAAATGCTCTCATTCGGTCATTTAATCCCCTCAGACTCCGAACCGACCTCGGGGGACTCTTTGAAAACTTTTGTCTCATAGAACGTATGAAACATCGCCACTATTCAGGAAGTCTCGCCTATCCACATTTCTGGCGTGGTACCCAGCAAGAGGAAATCGACCTCATAGAGCTCACCGGTGAAGATATCCAGGCCTTCGAAATCAAGTACAAACCGCAGAAAATCCACGTCCCGAAAAAGTTCTCGGATCTCTATCCGAAGGCAAGTTACGAGCTCGTGTCGAGTGAGAATTATCTGGAGTTTGTGAAGTAAATTACATTTTTTGAAACAATACCTTTTACAATTATTAAAATTTCTGATAAGATAGATTTCTATCTTTATATACATTCATTTTTTTATAAGTCCACTCAATCATCTCCATATTCCAGAATTTCAGGAATTCATCACTATACCTTCCAGTAAAGTATGTCAACAAATAGATTCCACTCGACTCATGGTCGAGATACTTGGATGACTCGAATCTGCCGAGTGAGAATTTAAGGAATCTACCACCTATTCATCCAAAGTGCTCCTCGATGGAGGATTTGCTCTTGTTATGCGTTATAAGAGAGAACGTGATGGAAAATATCGTCCTACTTGTATACTATGGGCTATGATGTTGATAATAGTGGGGCTATTTGTATTAATCAGATACAAGGTTCTCGAGATAAAACTGTTGCTTTTCGGTTCCATTCATCATTTCAAATCAATACCTTTCTCCTTAAATTATTGGAAGAATCTTTTTTAAAAAAATGAGTTCCGGTTTATATGGAGAAAATCCCGCATGGCATCGAAAATGCTTCATATGCCTCAAAAGCGATGAGTCGATATGAGATCTTTCGATCCTGACTCATAGGATTGAATCGGAAGTATTCTCTAGATAGAGAAAAAGCATAACAAGAAGTTATGCTTTTTTTTGAATCGTTCATCTATGCGTTTTTGCCTCTATCTTCTTCTCCAGTTTTCGCTTCGTATTATTCACCTTGTGCATCCCTTTCCTCTCTGCTTTCTCGGCAAGTTTTTTCTCCGTTTTTCGACGAAAAGAGGCTTTTTTTGCAGCTTTTGCAAGAGCTTTTTGCTTTCGTATCTCGTCTTGTAATTCTCTTCTGGTTTTTTTGGGTTGAGATGGGGATATTTCTGTATATAAAAGAGTAGATTCCATATGCTTATAATTTAGTAATTATTGTCATTCTGAACTCGTTTCAGAATCTTTCAACTTTTGAAATTTCCCCATACTTTTCCCTACTTCGGTTGCGATACTTTTCCCATCTTCTTTGAGGGCGAGTTGTCCGCATGCAGCATCGATATCATCTCCCATAGTGTGACGAATTGTGGAAGGAACTCCAACAGCTTCAAGAGCGTCTTGGAATTTCTTGATCATAATTTTGGAAGTCGGTTGCATAGGACTGTCAGAACTTCCTTCTCCTGGATTATAGGGAATGAAATTCACATGAGCGAGACGACCATGAAGGAGGTCTGCAAGCGCTTTCGCGTATTCTGGACGGTCCGTAAGACTATTGATCATGATATATTCATAGAATATTCGTTTATTGGTATTCGCCACATACGCATCGAGAGCTTCCATGAGTTTGTCGAGTGGATATGTCTGCTCCACTGGCATAATACCTTTACGAGCTTCGTCGGTTGGAGCATGAAGAGAAATAGCGAGCGAAACTTGAGGAAAATCCTCCGCGATTTTTGCAATCCCTGGGATAATTCCACACGTGGAAACGGTGATACGACGACTCGATAAATCGAGCTTTTTCTGGCCACAAGCTATTTCTATGGATTGTTTGACATTGTCATAATTGAGAAATGGCTCACCCATCCCCATATAGACCATATTTCGGAGTTTCTTGTTCTCTCGAGCGAGATGATGAACAGCGACCATAATTTGTTCGACAATCTCGGTAAAATCGAGATTTCGAATAAGCCCGAGCTTTCCTGTCGCACAGAAACTACATGCCATCGGACATCCGACTTGTGAAGAAACACAGAGCGTATTTCGTCATGAGAGATGTCGCATAATAACCGCTTCGAGAAATTTTCCATCGTGTGTTTCGAGGAGAAACTTCGTTGTTTGTCCATCATCCGAAGTGACTTCTGACTTTATCTTGAGCGAAGTGAAATAACAAGTGGTTTTGAGAAGTTCGCGAAGCTCCTTGGTAATCGTCGTCATAGCGTCAAAGTCCGTCACGAGATCCTTATAGATTGCATGTTCTATTTGTGTATAACGGAAATTTTTATGTCCGTGCTCAAGGAGAAAAGCTCTAAGCTTTGGTTCATCGTAGATAGAGAACATTTTGAAAGTGGTAATGAGTTACTTTTAAAAAGAGAAGAAAAGCCGGAGAAATCCGACTTTTCTGATATGAGAGTTTTTTTATATATTCATTAATATTATCGCAACAATTATTCCGATAATACTTCCCGCAAGAGCTTCTCCAGGAAGATGTCCGATGGATTCATTAAAATTATAATTGGTTGGTTTTTCTTTACTACAATTGAGTTGATTGAGAGCCTTGGCATGTAATCCTGCTTCAAATCGGACATTGATTGCATCGTAGATGATGATCATGGAGAATACCATAGCGATACTGAAGATATCGGAAAATATTCCATACTTGATTCCGAGTGCCGTCGTGATACTCGTCACAAGAGCCGAATGAACACTCGGCATTCCTCCAGATCAGAGCGTTTGTGAAAGTGAAAAACTCTTCATACGGAGTCCATAAAAACCTTTCAGAATGACAGCAATAAACCAGGAAATTATGGGAATGAGTATGATATACTGAGTAAAAAAGTGCATAGTGAGAAAAATTATTTAATATCCACGATTTTATATTCAAAAGTACCAGAACCTGCTTGTCCTTTTGCGATATCACCAACTCCTTTTCCGATAAGAGCTTTTCCTATGGGAGATTCATTGGAAAGTTTATCTTCAAAAATATCGGATTCTGTGGAACCAACGATACGAAAAGTTTCTTTCTTCCCATCGCTTATAGAAGTAATAGTAACAAGACTTCCTACATTTATACCCCCGAGTTTTTTGCTTGCTTTTTTTGTATCAACGATTTCATGATTTTTCATAATTTCCTCGAGTTCGGTGATGCGACTCTCGAGTTGTGCCTGTTCACTACGAGCATCTTCGTACTCAGAATTTTCAGACAGATCCCCATAGGAAATAGCCTCTTTGAGCTTGTCTGCAATTTCTATACGACGAACCTCTTTGAGGTGTTTTAATTCTTCCTTGAGTTCAATAAGTCCTTCAGTAGTAAGGAGTGTTACTTTTGACATAATGATAAAAATTTAGAAAATAGAATAAATTATTTATTTTTGAGGAGCATCTTCTTGAATGTCAGATAATAATTAGTAGGTACTTCCACTCCAATGGCACGACCTTCCAGTGAGGTGACAAATCGTATTATTGTATCTTTTGGGTCTTTTTTGAGAGGATTCAGGAAGAAAGTATATCAGAAGAATTGATCGGTTTCATTAAGCACATAGACGCTTCTCGTGAGTTTCATGTTGAGGAGAAAAGCATTATATGTTTCCTGAAAAGCATAGATTTTTATCTTTCTTCTCTCGTCCACATAGGTATTATACTGTATATCACCCATAATTTTTATACCAAAGAATCCATCATTTTCGACTTTCTTGAGTGTGACTTCTGGCATAATCTTTGCGAGAAATATTCATGAAAGGGGAATGTCTATTTCTTTTGGGATTATATCTATTTCTGGAGAAATTACTCCAGTTGCATCAAGTATTGTTCCACTTGTTGTAATAGGTTTTAGATTGGTCTGACTTGCTTCTGTCAGAGAAGTGATGTGCTTATCGATACGATCGAGAGACTCAACGAGGCGAGTATTGTCTATGTTTCCTATTTCTGCTTTGTTTGCCTGAGGAGTTGCATCGAGAGGAGGATAAATACTCGTTCGTATATTTATGAGAGTATTTCTATAAGTAGGAAGCAAAAAAGAAAGGGCGATATTGATGACAAAAATCGTAACGAGGGCAGTAAGAGTGTACGAAAAAACACGCATAGGACACAAAACAAATTATCGGTAGGAGGTGTAAAAATGTTTACCAAAAACACAATATTTTATTTTTTTGGTTTCACATTGGTGAAATCAATTTCTACAGGAGTATCTCGTCCGAGGATATTTATCTCTACTTTTACAAGACCTTTTTCTTCGTTGATTTCTGTAATTTTCCCCTCACTTCCTTCAAAAGCACCACTCTTAATGATAACAAATTCACCAATCTGGAATTTAATGCTAAAAGCAGTATTTTTTGCAGCGAGAGATCCCTTGAGTTGATCCAATTCTGCGCCACTTACGGGAACTGGAATAGTACCAGCACCGAGGAATCCTGTAACATTGGGAGTATTTCGGACGATATACCAACTCTCATTGGTAACAACCATTTTCACAAGGATATATCCTGGAAAAATATTCTTTGGTTTCTTAATCTTTTCTCCATTTGCACGAACTGTAATGGTATCGTGAGTCGGAATAAAGACCTCTAAAATATGATTCTCGAGATTAAAAGCTTCTCGGCGTTGCATAAGCGAAGATCGAACATTTTCCTCTGTTCCAGAAATTACACGTATTACATACCATTCGCCTTTTTGGGCAACATTCAGACTATCAAACATACACGTAATAATTATGACAGAAGATAAAATTATTTCACTGGAGTAGCAGTGGTTTTAATATCACCAAGTTTCAAATCTCCAATTGGAGCACTTGATGAAGTAGGAGATACGGATGAAGTAGGAACTAATTGTTTTTTTGCTGCGAAAAGCCCTATAGAAAAAGCAGTTCCAATAGCAAAAAGAAGCACTGTAAGTACAGTGATCATAGTAACTACAGTGACAAAATATTTTTTAGTTTCTGCAGGAGTTGGCCAAACGATATGGTCAAATTCCTTCATAGACTCTTTTATAAAAGACATAAAAGACACGTTACAATATAGGGTACGCCTCGCGTATGCGGGGGATTATATGAAAAAGTCGGTATTAGTCAAAAGAAATCCGTCCATTTACCATTATTCTTTTGGTATCTTGCAAAATGCTTGGTCATTTTCGTGATATTTCTGTATCCATTCCTCTGGATTTCCATAATCTGCAAAGTCATTATACCAATTGTGTGGCAATTTCGGATGTTGTGTGGCTTTGAGTGGACACCAATATCGTTCAGTAGATGCACCAATTGCAACTGCATAAGAAAATAATCCATTAACATAACTGCAATAGAGACAATTCAATTTCTGAAACCAGTTAAGGTAATCAAGAAAACGTCGTTCATATACAAAATATTCACTTCGTTTTACGCAGGGGATGCGATAAAGAGGAAAGGCAGTATATTGATAGATGGTAAGAAAAAAATCTAAGATAACAGCAGGAAATAACATCATGTAAACAAATGGACTGGCGAGAATATGTCGTATAGGAGCATTGAAGAGCATACGAAAAAACCCTTCTCGAAAAAGTTTATTTTTATGAGAAAATTCTTTGAGAAATACAATTCTTCTTTTTTCTATGGAATATCCATAGTTCTGTGTGAGACGGCTATATTCTTTTTCTAAATCTTTTCGAAGGGATTCAAATCGTTTGATAAGTTCCGTGATTTTTGGCTGCATAAGATATCGTTTTTATTAGGTATTATTGGAAGTTGCGAGAAAGAGTCAGAAGACATTTTTAGCACCATTTTTCTTGAGGATTTTCGCACATTCGTTGGCGGTAGAACCAGTAGAAATGACATCGTCGACGAGGATAATATCTTTTCCAGCGATATCTGCAAGAAATTTTTTACGAAAAGTAAAACTATTTCGCACATTTCGGAGGCGATCTGACTTACTAAGCTTTGCCTGATGTTTGGTAAAACGAGATTTTCTCAGGAGATTTTTGAATACATTTCCTTCTTGTTTCGCGATATCTCTTGCAAGAACTTCTGAGTGATTGTAACCCCGTTTTAGAAAAGAAAGAAAATGTAATGGCACGGTTGTTACAATGGTATCTTTATCAGTATTTTCCAGACAAAATAACTCAAAGCATTCCAGAAGTTGTGGGAGAAATATATCTTTTTTCTCTTGTCTGGAATAGTATTTATATGCTTCCAATTCTTTCTTGAGCTCGTCTGTGTATTCGAGAGTTATAAAAGCTCCATTGAGGTGCCAATATTCTCCCATTATCTCTTGATAATAAGGATTTTTATCGATGAAAAGTTCCTGAAAAACCACATCTTCCTCGGGAGTGAGAAATACATGGGAGAAAAAAAGACGAATACGCGCGAAAGGATTAATCATATGGGCCATAAGATTATATAAGGGGGAGTATATGAATTTTTTAAAATACTTCAACCTATACCATTTTCGAGCAGAAAAATCTTTTGTATCTCTTTGAGAATTCGTTAGAATACTCGTGATTTTTGCTATAAATATAATACTAGACTTGTCCCGAAACAAAAAATGAATATACTACAAAGGTCACATTGTAGTATATTTCTATTTGTCTCATGTTTTCTTGTATGGATCTCAATCGTGCTCTTAAGAACAATCGTATTTTTCGTGCCCTCACAGGAATATCCCCTGAAGAATTTCAATCGCTTTTACCTGTCTTTACTCAATTTGTCATAGAAGTAGCTCTTTCCAAACAAAACCGTAAGCGTGGATATGGAGGAGGAAGACAGGGGAATATCAGAAACCCAGAAAAGAAACTTTTTTTC
>MNYO01000081.1 GCA_001873165.1 Candidatus Gracilibacteria bacterium CG2_30_37_12 | reverse complement strand
CAGATACTTAAATGAAGGACCTCCAAGGTCATTTGGTCTCAGTATGAGAAATATCTCAGAAACTACTTCTGGGAAAAAAATGTTCTTTGGGCAGTCGGATACTTCGTATGTACTGTCTGAGAAGTAAATCACGAAATTATCAAGAAATACGTCGATGAACAATGAAAAGAAGATGTAGAAGGCACTGAAATCGAACTCTAACAAAACTGAAAGCCACGTGGCTTTAGCCCGTGGTTTGGAGACCACTTAACTTTTTACTTTTTCAGTTTCAGAGAGATTAGTAGATGAAAAAACATACGAATGAGGATTATTGATAATAATTGCATTATATTATAGGGTTATTTGAATGGAAGGCAAAAAATAAGAAAATTCTTTTGCATTTTCCTGTGTCTTCCATATACTACGCCTCGTATGCACCTATCTCGACTGTGTTCTTCTGCCGATAGGGGCAATTTTTTTCGTATAAGAGAGACTTTATTAAAAGTTTCTAGAATCCGTGTGTAGTATTTTTCTTGTGTTTTACCACTACTTTTCACATTATCTTTCTTTAGTTCTTTATACAATTCAATATTTATGGCAAAAAAACAAGGAACGGTCACTTCCACCTCAGTAGCATCCGTAGATGATATTGGATCACTCTATGAAATAAAGGGGCGGTATTTTTTTACGGATGATAGATCTATTCTCGAACTTCCAGAACTTATCGAAGTTCAGTTTGATAGTTATCACGATTTCTTGAATAATAAGCTCAATAAAGCTTTCGAAGATACCTTTCCTATTCAGGATTTTTCAGGAGAGAAAATTGATATTTATTATAAAGGAATTACTATCGAAGAGCCAAAGATTGGTGTGTTTGATTGTAAAAGAAAAAATCTCAATTATGAAGCACCGATGAAAGTGCGTCTTGAGATGCTCAATAAAGAATCTGGAGAAATCAAAGAACAGGATGTTTATATGGGGGGAGTTCCTCTTATGACAGAACAAGGAACATTTATCGTGAATGGTATCGAACGAGTTATTATTAATCAGATTATTCGATCTACTGGTATATTTTTCACTCCAGATGTGAAGACTTCTGGTGCATTTGCTATGAAAGTCATTCCACAAAAGGGAAGTTGGTTTGAAATAGAAATTGAAAAGAAAGGAGCAATCAATGTAAAAATCGACAAAAAACGTAAAATCGCTATTTCTGTTATTTTTCGTGCTTTTGGTCTTGAGTCAGATGCAGAGATTATCGCGGCATTTGCTGATAATAAAGATTTCATTGCAAAATATATTGGACCTACTCTTGAGAAAGATAAGACAAAAACTCGTACAGAAGCTCTTTATACTCTCTATAAACTTCTCCGTCCAGGAGATCTTGGAACCGACGAACGAGTAGAAGAACTCTTCAAAACAACATTCTTTGATACGAAAAAATTTGATCTCGGAGAAGTAGCTCGATTGAAGATTGAACGAAAACTCGGTATCCAAACAAAATACGAAGATATTGATGGGAAATTCCTTTCCAAAGAAGATCTCGTAGCAGGTATTCGTTACCTTCTTTCTCTCAATGAAGAACTTCCAGGATATGATTGGGATGATATTGATCACCTTGAAAATCGTCGTGTTCGTTCTGTTGGAGAATTGGTGTATGATAAAGTACGAGTAGGACTTGCGCGTATCGAAAAAATCGCAAAAGATCGTATGACTATCGTCGAACTTGCCGATGCAACTGCAGGAACTTTCATAAATTCTCGTCCATTGACAGCCGTTATGAAAGAGTTTTTCGGTACATCTCAACTTTCTCAGTTCATGGAACAATCGAATCCACTTGCAGAACTTGCACACAAACGTCGTGTAACGGCTCTTGGAGTCGGAGGTTTGACTCGAGAACGAGCTTCGTTTGAAGTACGTGATGTACATCCAACTCAGTATGGACGAATATGTCCCGTTGCTACTCCAGAAGGACCAAATATCGGTCTCGTACTCCATTTCTCTAGTTATGCAAAAGTAGATAAATATGGATTTATTACAACTCCATTTCGAAAAGTACAACATGAAGTGACAAATGATGGAAAATCTGCAGTAAATCGTATCACTCTTGATGCACTTACTGACGCAAAAGGAAAAGTTATTGTCGATGAAAAAACGTATATAACTGAAGCAGATGCAAAGAAATTGAAGGAAGAATATCCAGGAAAAACAATCGAAATCCGAGGATTTTTGACAACAGATTATGAATACGTAGATGCTTACCAAGAACGAAAACTTATTATCGCGGAAGCGAATTCAGAATCTGACGAATTTAGAAACTTTACAGAAACTCGTATTTCTGCTCGTAAGAATTCTGAAGCAACGACAGAGTATGTTCGTGAAATTACTCATATCGATGTTTCTCCAAAGCAGATCATGAGTGAATCGACAGCACTTATTCCATTTCTGGAACATGATGATGCGACTCGTGCCGAGATGGGAACGAACATGATGCGACAAGCAGTTCCTCTTATTCGAAGTGAAGCTCCTATTATCGGAACGGGAATGGAACGACTTATCGGTGAAGAATCTGGATATGTAGTAAAAGCAGAAGAAGATGGGGAAATTATCGGAGTTGATGCAAAACATATTTCCGTGCTTTATAAGAGTGGAAAGAAAGCACTCTATGAACTTCGAACTTTTGAACGATCGAATCATGATTTGATTATTCACCAAAATGCACGAGTATCTTCTGGTCAGAAAATTCAGAAAGGAATGATTCTTGCTGATGGACAATCTATTCAAAACGGAGAACTTGCGATTGGTAAAAACTTGACCGTTGCTTATATGCCATGGGAAGGGTACAACTTCGAGGATGCGATTATTATCAACTCTCGGGTGATTGAAAATGATTATTTCACTTCGGTGCATATCAATGAATACACACTCGATGTTCGTGAAACAAAACTTGGGCCTGAGGAAACAACTCCAGATATCCCAAATGTAGCAACCAATAAATTGAAAGACCTCGATGAGAATGGTATTGTTCGAATTGGTGCTTATGTTATGAGTGGTGATATCCTTGTCGGAAAAGTTACTCCAAAAGGAGAAATAGAACTTTCTCCTGAAGAACGACTTCTTCGAGCGATTTTTGGAGACAAATCTAAAGATGTAAAAGATTCTTCTTTGGTAATACCAGCTGGATCAGGAGGAAAGGTTATTGGAACTCATACGCTTCGTCGTGAAAATGGGGACAATCTTCCAACGGGAGTATTTGAACAAATAAAAGTATATGTTGCTCAGACTCGTAAGATGGAAGTCGGAGATAAGATGGCAGGACGTCATGGAAATAAAGGTATCGTTTCTCGAATCGTACCACCAGAAGATATGCCATTTATGGCTGATGGAACACCGGTAGATATCATATTGAATCCACTCGGAGTTATCTCTCGTATGAATATCGGACAGATTCTTGAGACACATCTCGGAGCTGCTGCGAAGAAACTTGGTATCACTATTGCAACACCTATTCTTAATGGTATATCGGTTGAAAAAATCGGAGATCTTATGGAACAGGCAGGTATTCCTCGTGATGGGAAGGTACAACTCTTTGATGGAAAAACTGGGGAAGCATTCAAGGAAAAAACAATGGTCGGAGTGAAATACATGTTGAAGCTTCATCATCTTGTTGAGGATAAAATCCATGCTCGAAGTGTTGGACCATACTCTATGGTAACACAACAACCACTCGGAGGTAAGGCACAAAATGGAGGACAACGTCTCGGGGAGATGGAGGTATGGGCACTTGAAGGTTATGGTGCTGCCAATATTCTTCAAGAGATGCTTACTATCAAATCAGATGATATTAATGGACGTGCACAATCATATGAAGCAATTGTCAAAGGAAAACGAATTCGCCGACCAAATATTCCAGAGTCATTCAATGTTCTCCTTCGTGAGCTTCAAGCATTGAACCTCAATATTGAACTTCTTGAGAAGGGAGAATTGGAAGAACAAGAAGCAATTATGCTTGCACGTTACAGTGAACTGGAGAAACTCGAAGGACAATACGACCTTGAAGTAGATATCCCAACTATGGATGAGAAAGTGGCAGAAGATACGGTTGTTAAAACGCACGAAGATATAGAATAATATGTAGATAATCAGGGCGAATAGAAAGATTCGCCCCTACATATAAAAACTCCTTTATCCTCAATGTATATTCCCAAACTAGCATGTTTACAACAAAAAGAGAGTAAAATATATTTTCACTCTGGAACTTTTTCTCCTCGTATGGGAGGTGCTCAAATAATGTAATTAGACAGAATTTATTCCTTCACCATTGTCCTTCTATGATTCCAGATTTCAAAGATAAGAACTTCGAAAACTTCTTAAATGACAAGATTACTGATTATTCTCAGATTGAGAAATTTGCAGGACGTCGAGATATTACTCAAGGAAAAACTCTTGATAATCTTGTCGGAATTAGTATTGGTCTTGCTTCAAAAGAACAGATTCGATCACTTTCTTATGGAGAAGTTCTCATTTCCGAAACTATCAATTACCGAACACAACGACCAGAACGTGCTGGACTTTTCTGTGAGCAAATATTTGGACCTCGCAAGAATTTTGAATGTGCTTGTGGAAAATATAAACGAATCCGATATAAAGGAGTGGTTTGTGAACGTTGTGGTGTAGAAGTGACTACGAGTCAAGTTCGACGTCAGCGTACTGGACATATTGAGCTTGCTGCTCCAGTAGCTCATATCTGGTATCTTAAATCTGTTCCTTCTCGAATCGGTCTCCTTCTTGATATTTCTGTAAAGAAACTCGAACAAGTTGTCTACTTCGCGTCTTATATCATTACTGATGTGTACGAGGAGAAAAAAGAAGAAAGTTTAAAAGAACTCGATGTTGCCTACAAAACTTCTAAGGTACAACTTCAGAAGCAGATTCAACAAGATATGAACGATGCGAAACTCCAACTCGAAGCGAAGGAGATTTCCCGAAAATCTTTCAATGAAATGGAGGTAATACTTACAAAACAAATCGATCAACTCGACGAAGAATACGATCGAATGAAAACTCTTTTGAAGAGTCTCAAAGAATCAACCGTTATCGGAGAGTTCGATTATCGTATTATGTATGACAAATTTCCTCATGTATTTCTTGGAGGAACGGGTGCACAACATATCAAAACACTCTTACAGAGAATTGATATCAAAGAATTTATTTCTGAACATCAGAAAGAATTGAAAAGTGCTCCGAAATCAAAACAGAAAAAGATTCTCCAGAAGTTGAAACTTGCTTCCAGTCTCTTCAAGTCTAATCAAAAACCAGAACATTTTATTCTCGATGCACTTCAAATCCTTCCACCAGATCTTCGACCGATGATCCAATTGGATGGAGGACGTTACGCTTCTAGTGATTTGAATGATCTTTACCGACGTGTTATTAACCGAAATAATCGTCTTCGAAAACTTATGGAGCTTGGAGCGCCAGAAGTTATCCTCAAGAATGAGAAACGTATGCTTCAGGAATCTGTTGATATGCTTATATCAGTAGAT
This sequence comes from Candidatus Gracilibacteria bacterium CG2_30_37_12, assembly GCA_001873165.1. Classification (GTDB taxonomy): domain Bacteria; phylum Patescibacteriota; class Gracilibacteria; order BD1-5; family UBA2023; genus UBA1545. The sequence continues at coordinate 10,222 of MNYO01000081.1, read as the reverse complement.
GTTCGATCGAATCGTCCGGGTTATACAAGCGCAACCAAGAAGAAACTCAAGTCTCTTGCAGATATTCTCAAGGGGAAGCAAGGTCGTTTCCGACAGAATCTTCTCGGTAAACGTGTGGATTACTCTGGACGTAGTGTTATCGTCGTTGGTCCAAAACTTAAGATGAATGAGTGTGGACTTCCAAAATCTATGGCGCTCATATTATTCCGACCTTTTGTTATCGGTAAATTGATCGCACTTGAATTGGCGTACAACGTAAAACATGCAGAAAAAATCATCGAAGAAAAAGGAAAAGAAGTATGGGACGCTCTCGATAATGTTATCGAAGGGAAACATGTTCTCTTGAACCGTGCACCAACTCTTCACCGACTTGGTATTCAAGCATTTAAACCAGTTCTCATCGAAGGAAAGGCGATTCAACTTCACCCTCTTTGTTGTACTGCCTTCAATGCCGATTTTGATGGAGATCAGATGGCGGTTCATCTTCCACTTACGGACGAAGCACAATCTGAAGCACGTGAACTTATGATCACATCGAAGAATATGTTGAATCCATCCAATGGAGAACCGATTGTTATGCCAGAAAAGGATATGATTCTCGGATGTTATTATCTTACTCGACTTGCTCCAGGAGAAGCCACTTTGGTATTTGCTTCAGGAGAAGATGCCACTCATGCGTACGATAACAAAGTTATCACGCTTCATACGCCTATTAAGATGCGTATAAACGGAGAAATTATCACAACAACATACGGACGATTCCTCTTTAATGAGATTATCCCAGCAGAACTCGGATATGTGAATGATACTCTTGCAAAGGGAGTTTTGAAAAAACTTCTTGCTCGGAGCTTTCTTATCTTCGGAAGTGAAGAAACGGCATTCTTCTCAAATGAGATTAAAAATATCGGGTTCAAATATGCAACTATCTCTGGTTTGACTATCTCGAAAGACGATATGATTATTCCAGATATGAAACATACCCTTATCAAAGATGGGGGAGAGAAGATTAAAGAAATTCAAAAACGTTTCTGGAATGGGTATTTGACTGAGAAAGAACGTTATGAACAATCCGTAAAGGTTTGGAGTAAAGTAAAAGGAGAAATCGAGAAAGTCATGAAACCATTCTTCACCCCAGAAAATCCTATCAGTAACATGATCGAATCTGGAGCCCGAGGTAACTGGGGACAATTGAATCAGCTTTGTGGTATGAAAGGACTCGTTGCTTCACCATCTGGTAAGACTATCGAACTCCCAATTAAATCCAATCTGAAAGAAGGGTTCTCAACTCTCGAATACTTTATCGCGACACACGGATGACGTAAAGGTAAGGCAGATACGGCTTTGAAAACAGCTCAGTCAGGATACCTCACACGACGTCTCGTTGATGCAGCACAAAATATCCTCATTCGTAGTGATGACTGTGGAACACACCATTATGAAGAAATCGTGAAGGCAACTTCTAAATCTATCTTTGGTGAATCATTCGAAGAACGTATCTATGCAAAATTTCTTGCAAAAGATGTTATGGTAGGAAAAACTCTTCTCGCTCCAGAAGGAACGGTTATCGATAAAGCATTTATTCAAACTTTGACAGAAGCAGGTGTGGAATCTGTTTGTGTTCGTTCTATTCTTACATGTGAAACAGAAGAAGGAGTATGTCAGAAATGTTATGGACTTGATCTTGCTCATAATACTCTTGCAGCATTTGGTACACCGATTGGTATTATTGCTGCTCAGTCTATCGGAGAACCAGGAACACAACTTACGATGCGTACATTCCACTCGGGAGGAGTTGCGACTACTGGTGGAGATATCACCGCAGGTCTTACTCGTGTTGAAGAACTCTTCGAAGCACGTAATCCGAAATACGAATCAGCTATTTCTGAGCTCGATGGAGAAGTGGCACTCATTCAACATGAAGGAAAGAATGTAGTAGTAACGATTCAAGCTCATGAACTTCATACGAAAGAATATTACCTCCCAGATGAGAGTTATGTAGCACAGGTAAAGAAAGGCGATGTAGTTACTCCAAAACAGATTCTTGCGAAATCAAAAGAATCAAAAGTGAAAGTAATAGCAGAACAAGGTGGTATTATTATAAAGATCGAAGATGGAATCATTTCTATCCGAGATGAAGCACCACAGACTCGTGAATATACAGTAGAGTCTGGACGAAATCTACTTGTACAAGAAGGGGATATTGTAGAAATTGGAGACAAGCTTACTGAAGGACATATCAATATTCACCATTTGATGGATATCGCTGGAGTTCTCAAAACTCAGCTTTATATCGTGGGAGATATTAAGGGGATCTACTCTTCTCAAGGGCAAACGGTTAATTCGAAACATATTGAGTTGATCATTCGACAGATGTTCTCAAAAGTGAAGATTACCAATGCAGGAGATACTTCATTTTTCCCTGGAGATATCGTTGATATCATCAAGTTCAAGAAAGAAAATGATCTTATGTCTGAAGAAGGAAAGAGACAAGCTATCGGAACACGACTCTTGCTTGGTCTTACAAAGATTTCCCTCTTCACGGATTCTTGGCTCTCAGCAGCATCATTTCAGGAAACAGTACGTGTTCTTGTAGATGCTTCTACCGCTCGAAAGATTGACAAGCTTGAAGGTCTGAAAGAAAACGTTATTATCGGACGTTTGATTCCAACACTTTCTTACTTCGAGAACAATCGAGATGTCGGAGAATACTTCGGAACAGAATCGGAATATGAATATGCTAGTCGTAAAATACATGAACAAAGAAGTCAGGAAGGTGGATACCAAAGTATTGACTAATCTGAAAACTATTAATCCCCGCCAGAATGTTCTAGTGGGGATTTTTGTATTTTGACCTTTTGATACTATTTCATATAATGAAACTTATCAGAAATGATAGTTTTTTACCGTATTAAATCAAGAATATATTTATTTTTCGTTCATATGAAGTCAGTGGAAATATGAAAGTTCACCAAGACCATATGAACATCGAAATAAATATATTCTTGATTCTCTATGAGAGTAAGAATTTTATATAAACAAGAGCATTATTTCTATGAATTCTACACCAAAAATACATATTGATTTTTATGCATCGGTTATAGATAACTATGGTGATATGGGTTTTGCGGTGAATCTCGCTTTGTCACTCCATACAAAATATACTGGTACAATCATTCGTTTCTTCTCGGATGATGCGATATTATTTCAGAAACTTTTTAGCGGAAAAGTACCTCATTGGATAGAATACACTTCACTAGAAATCTTGAAAAGTCCGAATCCGCCACCACCGTCCGCACTTATCTATAGCTTCTTTGATTATCCATTGCAAAAGGAATATCTGTCGAAGTTTCCGTATCATAAAACGATTATTTCTTTCTCGTATTTCCTTCTCCATAAAGGATTGGAGTCACTTCATGGAACGACCTATGTACTAGAAAGTGGATATGATACAGTTATTCACTTTATTCCGTCGCTTTTGCCGAAAGGTGGAGGGGTTATTATTAATCCGCTCATTGAGAAAGAAATACAGAAATCGCTTTGAAAAGGGATTTTTGATGGGAGAAAAAACTTTTTCCAAAGGAATATGCACTATCTTTTTGAAGATAGAAAATGACCGATTCAGGATATGCTCCAAAAGAAATGGATTTTCATTTTTGTCTATCCGAGCACGCTTGCGAAAATTCTCTCAATTATTGAGAATGATACTTCTGGGACGATTTTCTGGATATCTGGATATGTAGGAGACTTGCAGACAACTCATAATTGTCGGATCGTTCCATTCCTTTCACTGGTAGATTATGGAGTATTTCAGAATCTCTGTGATGTAAATATCGTGCGTGGAGAAAATAGTCTCTGTCAGGGGTTACTTTCCTGAAAGCCACTTCTCTGGGATATATACAAGGAATCTAATGGAGCACATTTGGAGAAAACAGAGGATTTTCTGACTTGGATTGTTCCTTATTTTGAAAGCAATCTCGAGTATATTTCCATAGCTCGCGATTTCATGAACACGGGAAATCCTGAAAGTTTCGCACGATTTCTCCAATCTTATCAGGATTTCGAGGAAATAGGGGAGAGGATATCTCGAGAAGTTCATCGCGAAAGTGATCTGGTCGAGAAATTGTTGGCACTTTAGAAAAATCTCCTTCATCCAGAAATGAATGAAGGAGATTTTTTAGATTAAGGATATTCAGGAAAATCTACTCTGGTTCCTGGTGGTCAGAATGCGAGAGCTACATTACCAGTTGCTCATTGTGATTTCTCCGCTTGTTCTCTCGCATAATGGTGTTCGATATTTGATAATTTTCTCGCTTCTTTTACTTGTTCTTGTGCTTTCTGTTCGGTAATTTTATTGATATTCCCTAGCAGGGTTTCTTTAAATTTCTGACTTTTTTCTGTTTCTTGTTTTTGTTGATTTTCCATATTTTTTCTTTGTTCTGTTGCTCTTTGAGCATCTTTTGCTTCATTTGTACCTTTGATACTTCAGAGAGTGGTTTGAAATTTTTCAAAAGCTATTTCTAGTGCTTTTGTTTTCTCTTCTGGTGTTGAATCAGGATTATCAGTAATTTCTTTTACTTCCTTTGTAAAGTTTTCATTTGCTGTTTTAAATTGCCCAGTGTAATTTTTATTTTTGAGTTCTTCTGAAGAAAGTCCGAGTGCATCAATTTCTTGCTGTGCTTCCTTGATTTCTGTTTTTGCCATTAGTTCTATACCAGCATCAACATGACCATCTTTCTTTTCAATTTGTGCATTGAGTTGTTTGTTTGTTTTCTCATTTTTTTGTTTTTGTTGTTCATTAATATATTTATGTTCTTCATGAGTTTTTATTTCTGGTGCCATATTTAATTTTATTACAAAATAATATACCATCACTGTAGCATATCTATCCTGTAAAAGCAAAAAAAGCAGACTATTTTTTCAGAGATTTGCGAATCACTTCGATGAGGAGAGAAGTATCGAAATCAGAAAATATTTCACGATTCCCATCTATATTGAAGGAAGGGAGCCAAAATGATGTCTTGTAAACATGGGCGATAATTTGTCCGTTTGGGGGGATTTCCACGATAGAAAGATGCCAATTATTTACTCAGGAAATCTGTTGGTATACATAACGTCCAATAAAACATGACCAAACATTGGGCTGGGCAAACGTATTGATAAAACAACTATTCGTATGATATTTAATCATATTGATTCCACCACCATCGACTCCTGCAACGAATGCACATTTTGCCACTCGTTCGGTAAATCCTTGGAGAGAATAGGTATTTTTCTCGATAACGACATTGACTGGAAACTTTTCGTGAACAAGTATATCATAGAGGAGATTGGTATGGTCATCGAGTACGATAATAGTTTCATCGGGAAAAGCCTCGGCAGTTTCTATGATAACTCGTCTCCAGGTGTTGACTGGAAGATTGCGAAATTCTTTTACGCCAACAAAAAGACATATTCCAGATTTTGAGATGTTCGTATCATAGTGGTAAAATTCAGAAATATGGTCGTATATAAAATCTCGAAAAACATTCTCTAAACCAAAAGTTTTCTCGATAATTTCTATGTAACTCTCTATCAAATTGACATTGCTATAGTGAACATACGAGTGTTCCAGTGCGATATCGAGAATATGTGATCCCCAGAAAACATTTGGTCCGATGATAATGGAGTTATCCGATTCTTTGTATTTGAGAATAGTATTGAAATCCCCACCTCCCATATCGAAGAAAAGTGATTGCTCGTCTCGAATATTTCCATGTGTTCATCGAAATGCGAGAGTTCTATAGAGAAATTTAATATGTTTCAGAATCATCCGATAGAGTTTGGATTCATAAAAATCGGGCTTTTCTTCACTGATGAGTTTTACATTATTTTTCGTATCTTCCAGTTCACTCAGTATAAATCGATTATATTGTGAAGCAATAATAATGATTTCTGCGTGACAATCATTTTGTCTCAACCACTCTACGAGAAGTTTGATAAACGGTTTGGAAATAATCGCATCACCGATTCGATCGGAGCGATTCAGATAAATAGTTTTGAGATTTTTTAAATCCACAGTTCGTGGTTTTTTCATCCGAATAATCCGAGTACCGAGCCACACACCGAAGTGACTAGAGAGTTTAAGAAGGAAGAGGTGAGTATAGAAAAAAAACTTTTTAAGCATAATAGAGTGTGAGTTTGTAAATATTTGTCATCCTGAACTTGTTTCAGGATCTTCTGCTTCTTATTAAGAAACTACAAAAAATATGGAAGATTCCGAAATGAATTCGGAATGACGTATTCTTTTTTATAAAAACTTTTCTTTTACTATTTTCTCAAAACTTTCTAGCGAGAATTCTTCGGCACGTTTTATACAAGCATCTTTCATCGTTAGAGCTGTTTCTCTGTCGAGTTTCTGCACTGCAGATATAAGTTTCACTTTGGTGATTTCTGCTGAAATGAGGATCCCTGTTTTACCATTTATCACGGTTTCTCGAATCCCTCATTCGTCGACTCCGATGACGGGAACTCCACAGGACATCGATTCGAGTGCCACCATTCCGAAATCTTCATTTTTCGCTATGAATATGGTTGCAATAGCTCGAGCAATATATTTTGGAAGTTGATTATTATCGGTCAGAGTGAGAAATGTAATGTTTTTATATCATACACCGAGATTCATAATCTCCTCTTTTTGTGGGTCATTTTGTCAGTATATGACGAGAAGTTTCTTATCTGGCATTTCCTGAAAGGCTTCAACCGTATGAGTCACACGCTTGAGTGTAGAGAGTTTCGAGAAACTGATGTAATAATCTTCTTTTTCCTCCACTGGAATAAATATGCTCATATCTACTGGTGGATGAATTATCTGACTTTCTCGACCGATATATTTTCGGATAGCATGTTGGAGATTAGTAGAGTTGGTATAGATTTCGTCTACTTGTGCAATTTCTCGAAAGTACATTTGTTTAAAAATTGCTCGAATGATTATATAGAATGGACGAGCAAGAACTGGAACTTTTTGATAGTAGAATTCTCGTTGATCGAAGAGATAGCGGGGAATAGAGTGAGCATAATAGATTTTCATTGCATCTTTTCGAGCATGGTGAATCGCAGAAAGACAATCATTACTGAAAATAACTGTATCATATTCTCGAAGGAATTTAGTATGGAAAAGAACTCGCCATTTGAGGTAGATTTGTCGGAAGAGCCAGGAATATTTTTCTTCTCCAAATGCGATACTTCTCCCAGAAAAACCGAGAGATTTTGGTTCTATACTTTGCTCACTAAAAAAGAGTGCGGCAATATCCGCGCCAAGTGTCTTCGCGAGCATAATATTGAAACGCTCAGCTCCTCCTCGATAGAGGAACATATCATGAATGAGACAGATTTTATTTTTTGGAGACATAGAGAGATAGATGAATTTTTTCCAGTATATGAAAATATTCTAAGAATCAAACCAAAAAAACCTCACCAATCTGGTGAGGTTTGAACAGGATGACAATAAACCATACAAATTAGTAAGGGAGATTCGTTCCTTTATTTACTACAGGATTTATACTTCCTGACCCACGAATAAGTCCAGTCGCATCCACCGCACCGAGATTCAGAGAACCAGTAGTCGTAGTAGGAGGAGTAGTGCTGAGTGAGAGACTCACGCCAGCGGCTCCATTGATGACAACTTTGTTGATAGTTCCTGTATAGGTACCATTTCTAACGAAATCATTTACAAAGAATTTTCCGATATCTGTATTACTGAGAGTGATAGTATTGTTCGCTCCAATACTCACAATAGTACCAGTAGCCTGAGCATTTCGAGATGTAAATGTTCCCATTACGAGAGCTGTTTGTGATTCCTCGAGTATTGCAGCAAGTTCATAAGAACCTCCAGCAATACTCGTTGCCCCCATTTTATACTTGATAGTTCCTCCAGAAGTAGGATCTGACATCTTCGCTGAATCGATTCCGAGAACGGTATAGTTCACATCTCCACCGAGATAGCTTCCAGAATTGATTGCTGCTCCACCGAGATTATTTACTTCCGTGAGAGTATTTGCAGTAGTTCCAGAAAGCATAGTCATATAAGCAATACCTTGTTTTGCTTGAGCAACCATAATCTGCGTACTGATTTGGTTGAGATCAGAAGTTCTCTGTGAATCTCGAGCTGTAGCGGACATACCACCGAGGTTCAAGAAAGCAATGGTACCAAGGATAACAAGAATAGTAATAACAACAATCAGCTCGACAAGCGTAAATCCACAAGAAGAGGTAGTTATTTTTGTATGATTCATAGATGAGGTAAATAAATAGGTAAATATTTAATAGTATAAATCCCCCGAAGAAACGAGGGATTTATAAAAGGAATAAGAGGAAGATTCTGTCAGATTAATAAGGAAGTGCCGTTCCTTCATTTGTAACAACCACACTACCACTTCCGATAAGACCTTTTGTTTCATTGTCAGCAAGTTTAATACCACCTGGAGCAATAACTCCTGCTTTTTGACAAACAAAACCAAGAGTTTTTAGATCAGCAGATACGGAAGTAATTTTTGTACTTGTACAGACAGCAGTAGTTGGTGAAACATCTGCAATGCCAGCAAGAGTGTCATTGAGTTTAAATTTTCCAATATCTGCAGGATCAAGAGCAATAGTAGTGAGAGTCGCAGTACCAGTACCAGTACTAATATCTGGACTAGCAGCAGTTCGTGCTTTATAAATTCCCATTACAAGAGCTGTTTTTGATTCTTCAAGAGTGGCAGCAAGCTCATATGCGGTTCCTGCAAGAGAGGTTGCACCCATCTTATATTTAATAGTTCCACCAGAAGTAGGATCTGACATCTTCGCAGAATCGATTCCGAGAACCGTATAGTTTACATCTCCACCAACATATGTTGTCGTGGTTGATGGAGCACCTCCAATAGATGGAGTTCCAAGACTATCTAGTGTTGTACCAGAAGCCATAGCCATATATGCCACTCCTTGTTTTGCCTGAGTTACCATAATCTGTGTATTGATCTGATTGAGGTCAGAAGTTCTCTGTGAGTCTCGAGCACTTGCTGACATACCACCAAGGTTCAAGAAAGCAATAGTGCCAATAATTACGAGAATCGTAATAACTACGATAAGCTCGATAAGTGTAAACCCTTTAACATTCGTAGATGTCTGTATTTTCTGTGTATTCATAAGAGAAAAGAAAGATAATAAAATATAAATCCCTATTGTACGAAAGCTTCTTATGGGGTGTTCTGAAGCAAAAGCATTAGAACACGCTTTTCATAAAAAGTCAAATTTTTATGAAAAGTTCCACAGGGAGGAGTATAGTGTTATTTGGTAAAAATCAAAAGATTCTGCTTGGAATGAGAGATTCTTTTTCCTTCACTACGGTTTCGAATTCCTCTCTTTATCTTTATATTGAAACATAAAATCCCCGTCTTTCGACGAGGATTTGATATTTCATTGGTTGGGAATGAGGGATTCGAACCCCCGATGCCGGATTCAGAGTCCGGAGCCTTACCACTTGGCGAATTCCCAATATACTACTTATTTTCAAAGAGTTGTTTACCCAACGGGATTCGAACCCCCGATGCTGGACTGCTGAGTCCTATACCTTACCACTTGGCGAATTAAGAAATATAGAATAAGCCGAGGGATTATAGAGAAAAAGTGATTATTCGCAAATTTTTTTTAATCTAATCTTGAGATTCTCATTCAGCATAAAAATCTGCATGTGCCTGCATGTGTTCTTGTACCTGCTCTAAAAATAATATTCTTGCACATTCTTCACATGTTTCTCGTATTTTATCTTCTGGTTCTTGTACTGCATATATGATTATCGGTACCGACATATGGGATTTTTCTCTTGATTTCTCACCACATACTATCTCTAATTCTTGTATATTTATCCCTTCTTGGTTAGAATATTTCTGAGAGAGAATAGTGCGACGCGCTATACAATAGGATCATCGTGGAAGATTAGCAATTTTATCTATCTCCTCAGACTTTTCTGTAAGATATTTATTTGCTTCTTCTATAAGTGCTTCAGGAAATCAATGAGGTATTTTTCCTGGTATATTTCTCAACATAGTATATTCCATTATAAATAGATACTTTCCTTTATTTATACCATAAAACTATTAAAAAGCAAAATTATTGATTGAGATATACATTCTCAATCCCACCCACTTTTTCTCCTAAATAATCTCGAATTTTCTCTTGACAAAGCCAACAGTGCCATAATCGAAGT
>MNYO01000074.1 GCA_001873165.1 Candidatus Gracilibacteria bacterium CG2_30_37_12 | reverse complement strand
TTTTTAGAAATTGCCGGTCGTCAAGCGTAGTGTAGCGAGAAATTCGCGTAATACCCCGTTAGCTTGCTACGGGGATAGCGAATTTCAGGTAATTTCCTTTATTGACAGTTTTTTTACCTTACATTTTTTATGACAGATACTTCTCCATTTTCATCTACGAAGAGAATCTCTCCATTTTTATAACGTAGAACTTCCCCCATTTTAGGAGTTTTGAAGATTGCCTTCCTCTCACGAGTATCTTGTCCGATGAGAAATATAGTGTCATTGCTGATATCTGAGAGAGATAGGAGAGATTGTTTTTCTCGACTACTTTTTTTCACGAGAGCGATGATTTCTCCAGAAGGAAGTATGATAATGTCGTCATAAAGGGGATTTATCCGAGCTGTTTTTTCCGTGAGAGAATACGTGAAAACTCCCGTATTACTGGTGATTATTTTTGTGTTTATATCGCTCGTATCTTTGACTCCGATAATCGTACCAGAAAATGCAAAAATAGTTTCTTGTCCATTTTGGAGTGAATAAAAAATAGTATTTTCTCCTTTTTGAAGTGCGATATATCCTTCATAGACATCGAGGCTTTCATTTGTGAATGTTCCGTTTGGGATTTGAAATAATTTCCTTGCTTCTGTTCATTCTTTTTGAACAAAAATATCAAATTCTCAACCATTTGGCAGGGAAAAATAGAGACCACCAGATTGGTATCCAAGAAGCATGGAACCAGTATTTTCCTCAAGAGTTTTTGTTATGCTATTTTTGAGTTTTATGAGCGTAATAGCTTCTGTTTTGTCTTTTTTCTGTTCACTAAGTTCTATCTTTTTTTCCATAATTATGGTGAGTTTTTTATCTTCTCCTCTCTGGAGTGTGAATGTATTTTCTACTGAAACATATCATTCTCGTTTTGCAGAAAGCGTATATTTTACGGCTGGTATTTTTTCAAATATGCAAGTAGTACTACATTCTTGAGTATAATTTTTCCCAAATTCCGAGTCCAATACCACAGAAGTTGTCCCAATTCCATCGAGCAGAATGGTAATATTTGCATTGCTCGCTACGAAGAAAAAATAATATGCTCCAAATAATCCACTAAAAACGAGGGCAAGAATGATGAAAGAAAGAAAACGATTACTCATAGGAAAAAAATATTATAAAGGGGAGATAAATTGTGGCTTAAAATTTGCAAATAGTAAAAAAGTCTGTAAAGTCTGTGAAATAAAAACTGAGTATCTGTCTTTCAAAGGACTGTTTGCTGGGGAATGTACCGAGCGATAGTCGAAGAATGATACGTATAAGGGCTTCGCTATTCCCTGTAAGTTTATTCATAAAATTCCTTTTTGCAAATGACAAAAGCTCCTCTTGTGAATCTCTTGGAAACATTCGAATCTGGTTACTCTATACCGCCAGTAGTTCTTTCCAATGAGGATGTAACCATCGTAATAAATACACTGAAAAAGACGCATTTTATCGATCTGTATGCGATGAGAAAAGAATATATTGATGGAGTATTTTTCTTTGAAAATGAAACCGGAACTATCAAGATAGAGCAAACTCGAGCTATTATAGAGCAGTCTTCCAAAAAATCGAGTTCTGGATACGATATATTTATTATTGAATGAATCGATACTTTGACTTTGGCTGCTGCAAATAGTCTCTTGAAACTTTTCGAAGAAGTTCCATCCAATATTTTAATCCTCCTGACTTCAAACTCTAGTCGAGATTCTATGATTGAAACGCTCGCTTCTCGAGTAGTTTTTATATCTTCCAATACGTATCATATTATTTTGGATGCCAGTATCCGTGAAAAAATTGATGCATATTTTGATTTCTGAGATACCGCTCTATTGCTTTCTTTTCTTGCAAAGGAGAAGCTTGAGAAAACAGAATATCTCACCATTCTCATTGCTCTCAAAGATCGTATTCTTTCGGGAGATATCACAAAACTTACCACGATAGAAAAAATAGAATCGGGAATCATTACTCTTTCTTCCACTAATGCGAATCCTCGCTGGGTGGTGGACGAAGTGGTTTTAGGAATGTAATAAATCAAAAAATGATTCTTTTATAATCAAACTCCCGTTTCTGAAAATTATCTATTTTTTAATATTTCATTCCTATGCTTTGACATACTATCGCACTTGCATTTCGTGGACTTTCTGTATATCGGTGGAATAATTTCCCTCGTGTAGAACAAGTTTCTGCGACGGATCATATCGCTTTTTCGCTTCACATAGCACTTCTTTTGGCTGCCGTTATAGAAGAGGAAAAAGGAATAAAGTTTGATCGGGATTATATTTTTCGAAAAGTTCTTTTTTCTTCATTTACGACATTTGTTCACTCGGATATGAGTTCGGAAGTGAAAGACTCTATTAAAGCGAAAAATCCAGAAATGCATGCCGAGCTTGAAAATATTGTTTATGAAATGTTGCAATCTTGGAATCTCCCCGAATGGATGAAAAAAGATATGCAAGAAGTACATAATCCGTTGAGACAGAGGAATTATTCACATCAGAAAGAAGATGATTTAATCGCTTTTTCAAAACTCTGGGCTTCGTATCATGAAGCATATTTTAGTAATGAAGTCTATCTCGATGTTTATCGTCCTGCGATGTATGGTATAGTGCAAAAGATCGAACAATCGAGATTTGATATTTTCCGTTCCTATTTACCACTTAATCCCGTACATCAGAATGATCTCGTGCGATTTCTCCTTGGTATGCGTTGTTTGCAATCGAGTTTCCGCTGGAATAGTATGCGTCGTCGATACCCGATTTCAGTTATGTCGCACCTCTTTATGATTTCGTTCATCGCCTATATTATCGGAAATATAGAAGGGAAGAGTCGACAAGAGATTACTCATATGATGATGGTAGGACTGTTTCACGATATCCCTGAGGCGATTACGGGAGATATTGTAACGCCGACTAAGAAAGCAATCGAAGGATTCGAGGAAGTTCTCGTAACGGTTATAATGGTCTAACATTCTTGGACAAAAAATAGAGGTGGATTAAGACAAGAAATATGATACCATTATTTCTGTTCTTTTTAACCAAATATTCTATGTCCAAGAATCGTAAAAGGTATGCTGCTACCTTTAAGACAAAAGCAGTACTTGATATTCTTTCTAATCAAGGAACACTCAATGAAGTAGCTTCCAAGTATCAGATAGATTCTACTATGCTCTCAAAGTGGAAACATGCATTTCTCGATGCATGTCCGAGTATCTTTGA
>MNYO01000046.1 GCA_001873165.1 Candidatus Gracilibacteria bacterium CG2_30_37_12 | reverse complement strand
ATCTCTGATATGAATTGTTGCATATACCAACTATCAACATCTGGGAACTTTTTGAGTATTCATAGTACAATATCGGCAAAATTATTTATAGTCGTTCGTATATCTTTCATTTTTTCTTTATCATCTATTTCTTTTGCTTGTTCATATAGAAATTCAAATTTCGCATAGGTTTTCATCGCATGTATATGGATATATTTTACCGTCTGTTCGACAAAAGGAAGAGTCGTATAAGTGTTATCTATTTCTCATATTCCTATGAGCGGCATAAGTGAAGATTGTATGAATGTATGTAATTGTTCTCATTGATAGATATTACAAATATCTGCAATATATTTCCAATGGGTGATAAAATTATTTCAATTCTCATTCTTAGTGTTATTAATACCTCGATAACACTGAATAAAAGATGCAAATATTTGCTCTTTGTACTCTTCTTCTCACTGTGATTTAGATATTTTCAGTGTCTGTTGAATAGTATCATTTAATAACTCTATGAGTCATTCTGGCTCATCTATGAGATCTTGTTGATGGTGAATCACAGAAATCACTTGAAGAAGTGCTGATTCTGTATTTCATTGATAGAGATGAAAAGCGAGAACATAGCTAGGAACAGTATGTCATTGTCTCAGAGCATAATCGATATATCTCTGTGTGATATCAAATCGAGCAGCTGCAAGACTGCATGAAAGTATTTTTGCGATAGTAAGAAGTGTTTCTTCTTGACATAATGTTTCTTCAAAAAATTTCAGTGCTTTTTCAAAATCTCATGCTTTCTCATAAAATGCACCTTTTATGAGAAGAGACTCTCCTTCTCATAATGTAGACTCAGAATGAAAATGAGCTATTGGTGCAGGTATCTCTTTTCCTTGAAGGAGGGCAATATTACGATTTGCCAGAGAAATATACTTGGAATCTTCACTAGAGAGAGTTTCGTTATTCATCATCTCAAATCTATATCGAACATATGCAAAGAAATCTTTTCCGTCATAATCTTTTGTAATCATAGAGGTGATATCTTGCATATATATTTCTCGTTCTTCTAGATTCATGACTAGTAAGCTACTCGTGATTATAGAGATTGCCTGTGGTATTTGAAGCATATTTGGATATGTCATAAGAAAATACGCTGCATCCAATGGAGATATGGTATATAAAAGTACTCAAAAAAAGAGCGTGTCTATGGAACCAGCACTTCAAATAGGATAAATATTCATTATCTCTTTTATTTTCTTTGCACTATTTCTACTTATCTCTTCCGAGAGTATTTGTTGTATCCAGACAAACAATGCTGTATCGGGATACTCTTGTATTATTCAGGAATGTTTACTGAGTGATATCCCAGAGTTGTTTGTATGTTCTTGTAAATGTATTCTATAAAATACCCCATAAGTTTGGTCAAAGCGAGTGAGATATTCTCTATACTGTGTTTGTATATCAGGACTAAGAGCGTTATAGAGAGCCCATCTATTTTCCAACATACGCATTGATTCAGATATATTATCTTCCATGGCACTATCATGGGTATGTGTATTATTGTGTTTGGTAGCAGTATATAATAATGGAACGATATATGTTTTATGAATACCGTCAAAATTTGGTTGAGAAAATAATTCTCCTATACGCCCTATATGAGCTGAGATCATCTCAAAAAGAGAGAGTGAATCCACCGAAGCATCGGCTCTGGCTCACTCAAGCATACTACGTTCTACTTCCTTAGAAAAATGTTCCCTAAAGAAATCTGCGAGCAATTGTCTGGAATTTGTATTTCACTTCATCCCAAGCTGATCCATATATTCCATGTAGTGTTTTATAGATCGTGGATTTCAAAGTGTGAGTAAATCTATCTGTATGAGACAGAGTTTTCGTGAAATGGCTTGAGAATATTCTTCACGATCATCGTTATCCCAAGAGGCTTCGTTCATATTTTCGAATTCTTGTAGAGTTTTTTGTTCATTTTTGATCTCACGAAAAATATAATCCGATGCAGATTTCGATAACTGAACAAGTTCTTCCGAAGGAATAAAGGTTCCTTCATCTATGTAATCTGCCATCAACTCTTCAAGCTCGGAAAGTTCCTGATCATTTTCAATCGTTCATTGATACAAGATAAATGGAGCAACCGGAACAGTACTTATTTTCTGGAGCTCATTATATTTTTTTTGTGCTTGAGGAATTTTATCTGCCTTACAAAGCGTAAATATGAGTTCTCGGAGCAAGTTTTCATCTTCCAGTAAATTATATCCTGTTTCTAGAACCTGGATACTTTTTTCATATTGTCATAACCGATTATAAACATCTGCACAAGCACCATACCCGTCGACATATCCTTTATTCATCATCTCCGTGTATGTAGAAATAGCATTATCCCATTGTTCGGTAGCTTTCTGGTATTCTCACATCATCAGAGAGAATTCCTTATAACGTTTCTGATTCTCAGATATTTCGATGTGATTTTTTGCCATCTGGAAAAGTGCATCTGTCCCAGATGATATATCTTGGATACCCTCCGTATATCAAAGGAGTACATATTTATCTCTCTCTTCTATAGCCTGTTCGAGAATCTTCTTGAGTGTTTTCAAAGAGACAGTATTTCAGAGTTTCCCAATAGTCTCCATACACCAAATGGCTCCTATGAGATTATCTTGATGGAGGAGTTCTTGTGGGAGGTTTTTGAGAATAAACTTATCTGCGCGAGATTTTGTAGGATTGAGTGATGCAGTGAGTATGCGAACAGCTTCTTGTCGTACTTGTTCGCTGGTGTCATCTGTCATCTGGTGCAATATTCCCTCTCATGCGTCATGGATAAGTGCTACTATTCTTTTTTCTAAAATACTGGTCATAAAATGTTCAAAAGAAGGGATAATTTATGATGAATTTCTTACAGAAATTATCGTACAAAAGGATAACTTCTGGTATTGAGAATTACATTAGATTGTAATATATATAGAAGTCAATATTATGCAAGTATATTGTTGGAGGAAAGAAGAAGAAACGAGTTCTTGAGAGAGAAAAAATCAATTTTATTTCTTCTGTAATTTTTTAAGAATAGAAATTCGTAGTTTCTCTAATTCAGAAGCTTTTTTATATTGAGTTTCTTTGGAAGAAATCATACTACGCAAGAGTATTTTTCCTA
>MNYO01000119.1 GCA_001873165.1 Candidatus Gracilibacteria bacterium CG2_30_37_12 | reverse complement strand
TTATTTCATCTATTTGATAGATTTTCTAATACATCATTAATTCATGTTTGAATATGAGAGTTAAGTGAATTGAAAAAACTTCATCTGATCTGATCTCCAATTTCTGTTCAAATGAAGTATTTCTCATATATATCACATACTTTTTTTCAATTACCTTTCTCTGTTGCATTCATCATATCGATAAAATTCTGTTGGTTTTTTTCTTTGTATTTTACAATACACAAAAGAGTTTTTGTCTTCTCAAAATTTAAACCACCCTCACTAAACCATATATTTTTCTGAGCTTCTCAGAAAAATTTTCCATCTTTTGGATCCTTTGAAATGATAGTATTGATAACTTTTATAAAGTTGGGATTTTTACTGAGTCATTCCATATCTGAATCCCCTCGTTCATATATATCATATATCGCATCTTTTTTACTGAGTGCTTTTGTAATAAGCTCCGGATTGTTTTTGAAATCATCGTTCGTAAAATCGGGCATATAATACCTTTTCCCTGCTAAAAATTCATTTATATCATTGAGAGTCGATACTTCATTAGCCGCTTGTATGGTTTCTTTGGTAATAGTTTGCGTATTTGTCTTATATTCTGATGGTAAAAACATTAATAGGGGATAGTCTCATCTTTCTAATGATATATCTTCCTCTCAGGAATTGTCTATTACCGTTTCGTTGATAATTCATAGAATAGCATTTTTATCGGTTCATTCGAGAAGGATTTGAGCATCATGAATATTTTTTTCTGTTCCTTGCATTATCATAACTTCTGGATTCGTGGTTAATCCATTATAATGGACAGATTCTTCTATTAATGCTTTTCCTTGAGGTGTTTTTTTATAGGTTTCAAAAGAATTTGCAAGCTCGGTAAGGTGTTTTATAGCAAGTTCTTTTGTCCCATGAGATTCTGAAACGCGAGCATATTGAATACTAATATTATTGAACCCGATTGCATAAGAATTCACCTCTTTTTGCTTCTCAATGTTTTCTCCCACTTCTGGTGTAGTGTTTGATTGGGGCGTTCGCAGTTCCTTTGATTCTGTCATAGTGAGCTTGTAGGGAAATAAATTTATTCATTTCATCCTAACATATTCCCTGTATAAAAGCAAAAATCAGGAACAAATTTGTTCCTGATTTTTGTAAAATATTTTCAACGGTAAGTTATTATGACTTTTTTTCAGAAGAAAGTCCGAGTTTATCGAGAACGAAGGCACTGGATTTGTAGATATTTCCAGATTTTTCAATCTCTTTGTAGATAGGAATTTTTCGAAGAATTGTTTCCACATAGGGATTTGAAATCCCCGTGAAATAGATTTCAATTCCTTGCTTTTCGAGGAAAGAAAATATTTCTTCAAAAGTTTCGATCCCGTCTATATCGATAGAATTCACTTGTCCAAAACTGAAGATAACGGTTTTGGGTTCCTTGAGTTGTTTAACCTGTTCGAGTTGGCCTTCTATATTCAAATAATTGAGAGTTCCAGTGAAACGGTAGATAATGATATCGTGTGGATTTTGAATTTTCACGTACTCAGAAAGTCGAAGTTTATCGAAGAATATGTGATTACGAAATACAGTTACATCGATATTTCCCTTGGAAACTTTCCCGATAAAAACGATGAGTATAATGGCATTTCCGAGGATGATTCCTGTAATCGGATCGTCCGCAATAGTTACGAAAGCTACAAAGAGCGTCAAATAGAAAGAAACTTTATCGAGGGAATGGATATTTTTATAGAGATTTACATCGATCATACCTATGGCTATATTCATGAGAATAGCAGCGATGACTGGCATAGGAAGTAGTTTGAAAAAATCAAACAATAACCATCCAATGATAAGTGTAAATATGGCTGTGAGTGCCGCTGACATTCGAGAAGTTGCACCATTTTTTACATTGAAAGCCATACGAACGAGAACTGCCGTTGCTGGAAGTCCTCCAACGATTCCAGAGACGATATTTGCCAGTCCGAGACCGAAAACTTCCCGGTCTTTATCGAAGCTTTGTTTTGTCATTTTCTCAGAAATTTTTGCTGAAATAATAGTTTCGAGTATAGCAATAACTGCGATTACAAAAGAAAAACGCAGAATAATTTTGAGTGTTTCAAGATTAGAAAAGAGATTAAGTTCTATATTTGAGAAGTTTGGCATATCCATGAGGGAAAATGACAAACTTGGGAATTTACTCGCAATTGTTTGGATACCGAGAAAAGCTCCAGGTAGCATATGTGCTCATTGGAGATAATTCAATCCTCCACCAATTAAGATTCCTATAACCGTCAATGGAATAGCTCCAGGGATTTTTGGAACAAATCGTTTCATAACGAGGAGAAATATAAAACTCACAAGAAACAAGATAAAAGTTGGCCAATGAATCTCGGAAATCTGTGAGAAAGTTTGAATAATATTTTGATACAATGCCTCGTGTTGTGCATGGGGAATGACACCAAAAGCGCTATTGAGCTGAGATGTAGCGATAATTACTCCTACTCCGAGTAGGAATCCATGAAGTGCAGAAGATGGGATAAGGGTAATAAATCGAGTGAGTCGTAAAAATGAAATTATCATAATAATAATCCCAGCAACAATCGCAAGAATAGGAACATAGATGATATTCCCTGTTTTTTGCATAACAAAAGCTAGAATGATACCAGAAAGAGCTCCAGCAGGTCCATAGATATTATGTTTATTGGAAGCGAAAATCGCTGCACAAAGTCCTGCCCAAATAGCGGTTATGAGACCAAGCAGAGGAGCATTGGCGCTTCCTGATCCGAGACTGACAACTGCAAGAGAAATAGAGAGTGGTATATTGATAAGTGCCACCGCGAGTCCAGATTTCCAGTTATCACGAATATTTTGCTTCAAAAGATTAAGGTTCATATTATTGAATGAGATGTTAAAAAATAATATATATTATGAAGAAATGGCAGATATTGTATTGGATTGAAGCATTACTATTTGTCCGTCTGAATCGTGAAACATTTGCAATCCAATAACTCCCTTTCAAATTATTTTATTAAATTCTTATACCCCGCTGCTTGCGGCGTGGGATTCCATTCTTCCTACTCTAACTACTTTTTAGAAATTGCCGGTCGTCAAGCGTAGTGTAGCGAGAAATTCGCGTAATACCTGGTTAGCTTGCTACGGGGATAGCGAATTTCAGGCAATTTCCTTTATTTCAACACATCGGGTCTAAAACCCCTGCTTTCAAGCAGTAAAGCTTCGAAGAAGCAAAGAAAGCTTAAATGAACAAACCAACATCGGGTTAAAACCCCGTTGACTTTAGTCCG
>MNYO01000019.1 GCA_001873165.1 Candidatus Gracilibacteria bacterium CG2_30_37_12 | reverse complement strand
GTACAGATACTTAAATGAAGGACCTCCAAGGTCATTTGGTCTCAGTATGAGAAATATCTCAGAAACTACTTCTGGGAAAAAAATGTTCTTTGGGCAGTCGGATACTTCGTATGTACTGTCTGAGAAGTAAATCACGAAATTATCAAGAAATACGTCGATGAACAATGAAAAGAAGATGTAGAAGGCACTGAAATCGAACTCTAACAAAACTGAAAGCCACGTGGCTTTAGCCCGTGGTTTGGAGACCACTTAACTTTTTACTGATAGTAAATTTCTTTTATTCTTATTTCTTATTTTGATTCCAAAAATTCAATCCCTTTACAATGCAACGAAATAATTATTCTTCATAAAAAATGACCGAACAATCGGTCATTTTTTATTGCAAAATTCGCATTCTTCTCTATACTCCGACTCATCTCATATCTTAACCCATTTCTTTTATGAAAGTTGGAATCGTTGGACTCCCAAATGTCGGGAAATCTACTCTCTTTAATGCCCTTACAAAATCCTATGCTGCAGAAGCGGCGAATTTTCCATTTTGTACGATCGAACCCAATGTGGGAATCGTAAATGTGAATGACTCTCGACTCGAGGAGCTTCGCAAAACTGTGAATGGTGTAAAAATCATTCCTACTAATGTAGAGTTTGTAGATATCGCTGGACTCGTGGAAGGAGCGAGTAAAGGAGAAGGACTTGGAAATAAATTCCTCTCACACATTCGTCAGGTGGATGCAATTCTTCAAGTTGTTCGAGCTTTTGATGATTCCAATGTGCATCATGTAACTGGTTCGGTAAATCCTCTACGAGACATCGAGATTATCAATACTGAGCTTATTATCGCGGATCTCGAAACACTCGAGCGTCGTATGGGGGACAATGCAAAAAAAGGACGATCCTGAGATAAGGAAGCAGCAGTTCGAACACCGATTTATGAAGCACTCAAAACTCACCTGGAAGCAGGGAAACTTGCGGTAACTTTAGAGCTTGATGAGGAGCAAAAATCTCATATTTCTGATCTTTTTCTCCTCACCAATAAACCATTTATCTACGCAGTAAATGTGGCAGAAGATAAACTTCTCACGAGCGAAGCGGACCTTCGTGCTATGACGGGAATTAGTGAAAAAAACATCCCTGTACTTCCTGTGAGTGCCAAGATTGAAATGGAGATGCTCGAATTTAGTGAAGAAGATAGAACCGCTTTCCTTGCAGATTACGGAGTGACGACCAATCCTATGGATGTAATTATTTCCACTTGTTATCATCTCTTGGGATTACAATATTATTTTACTGCCGGAGAAATAGAGGTGCATGCATGGACGATTCACCAAGGATGGAAAGCTCCACAAGCAGCCGGAGTAATTCACACTGATTTCGAGAAGAAATTCATCAAAGCGGATACGGTAAATTGGAAAGATCTTGTTGAGAGTGGATGATGGGCACCAGCGCGAGAAAAAGGAAAAGTCCGAATGGAAGGGAAAGAATATATCGTTCAAGACGGGGATGTAATGCTCTTCAAGTTCGGAGGATAGGGGATTTCCGAAATAATTTCAGACTTCATATTCAAAACTCTACTTCCCTGCTCATCGTACTACCCCGTACGCCTCGCTGTGGTGACCCCACAAGGGGGAGTTATGGTTTCGTTTTTCATACGAATTTTATCATTCTTTCAAAAATCCAGTTGTAATTAATTAAATGAAGTAATCATGAAAAAACTCCTCCTTCTCCTCCCTCTCTTTCTCACCACTTTCTCTCAAGCGAGTGCGGAGTTTGCTTTTGGCTTGTATCCTGAGATGAATAGTACGAATAATGAGATTCAATTAGAACAGAAATATCATTTTACTTCACCGATTGTGGGGTATATTTTCGATACTTTTGAAGAAAGTGATGCGACGCATTTGAAAAATGCCGTGAAAACTTTGGGAACCGATCGAGTCTATCATGTGGGGATATCACCTTTTGGACTCTCTGCCGCAGCTGTGGCGAGTGGAAGTTATGATGTTCAGTATAAACGCTTTTTTGAAGTGGTAAAAGAAACCAAGGCGAAGTTTCTATTTCGAACGATGCATGAGATGAATGGATCTTGGTTTTCTTGGTCAGGAGATCCAGAGAATTTCAAAAAAGCATGGATTCATATCTATGCACTTTCTCGTGAAGCTGGACTCGACACTTCCAATATTCTCTTTATATTCTCTGTCAATTCAGAGGATTTACCCGCACTGGAAGAGTGAGTGATTGGTGGTGAAATGATATATTGTATCCCGAAGCAACATTTTGCCACGGGATGTAAGGTGTTGGAGGATTATTATCCAGGAGATCAATATGTGGATATGATGGGACTTTCTCTCTATAATTGGGGACGAGGACGATCTGAACCTTGGGCATATTGGAAGAGTTTCTATGATCTGTTTGATAACAGAAGTAGTGAAATTTATTCGCGATTGCAGGCTTATAAAAAACCTATTTTTCTCGATGAAGTTGGGACAACCTCTGTAGACTTTAAAGGTGAATGGTCTTTTGATAAAACGATACAAGCCTACAATGATGACTTTGGACGAAAGGATTATTGGATCGCACAGATGCGGGAGCAGATAAAAAAATTTCCAGAAATCGTCGGGGCGATGTATTTTAATCGAGATAAAACTTTTGGTTTTACGGTGGGGAAAACTATTCCTGGTGAACTCGATTGGGCAGCATTATCAATAGTTACCAAGAAAGAGTATCATGCTATTTTACAATTTTTCCATGATCCCGATATTACGACATTGGCGCTTCCATTTGCGGGAAATGCTCCAAAGTTTCAGGCAGAGAATTTCTTTAAAAAACTCTCCAAAGAAGTGGAACGTAGGTCGTATGGAAATGCAGATAATCGTAAAAAGTGGTTCTCTCATTTACTGGGAAATTTGACGGCTCGAGCAGAGTTGAGTACAGGAAATATAAAAATCGTACTTCAGGAAATCGTTGAGCGGTGCAAAAATGCGATTCAGTAATTTTTTTCCGAAAATAAATATGAATAATCTATTTAAAATGCCGAATGGTAGCGTATATTTCCTCGTGTCTAGCCTCTTTCTGCTCATTGATTTTAGCGTACGTCTTGGTCTTGCTATGGAATCGAGCGGAGGTTTCATGGATCCATGACCAATCGGTCCATATGAAAAAATGATTGGAATGATAGCTGATTATTTTACTATTCCATCAATCATTATTCTCGCACTGGTTTTATTATCATTTTTCGTATATCCATTTTTACTATACAAGAATAAAAAAGTCTTTGCGAAGAGTATGTGGATTATTTCTTGGGGATTGCTTTTTTTATTTCAACACATCGGGTCTAAAACCCCTG
>MNYO01000026.1 GCA_001873165.1 Candidatus Gracilibacteria bacterium CG2_30_37_12 | reverse complement strand
CACGGAGACTCGGACTTACGATGAATCGTAACTCCATTATTACCTTCATCTCTCACTGTCTGGAACAACTCTACAAACGACCTAAAAAGGATCCAAGAAAACACATCAATAGAAATCCGTTAGACTCAGTACAACAAAGGCTTTTTACGGTTGGTTAGGTGAGAAAAAATGGGTGGAATTGAGATTATTTTACTGGACAATACCTTATATTATAATTTCATTTCATATGAAGAAATATATTTTGTGAGCGTTAATGATTGTAGCTTTTTTGTTTTCATCACAGACTTTTGCTACGGATTCGATTATTCAGAAGATATACCAGATTCGATCGTATCAGTGGGATGAAGAAAATGGGATGTATAAATATATTTCCTATGGAAGTGCAGTTTTGATTGGAGATAATAAAATTATTACCAATGCTCATGTGGTTTTGGATGACACCGATACACCAACGGGGAATTATAATCTCTGTATATCAGAAACTTTCGATGCAGTACCAAAATGTCAAACAAGTTTGAAACTCATACAATACGATAAAACAGCAGATCTCGCTATCCTTGAGCCTATTTGAATATATCCCTTGGAACTCCTGTACAAGTGGTTGATAGAAAACTCGATCTCGGAGAAACAGTAAAGGTATATGGATATCCGTCTAATGGGGGAGACACTATTACTTTTACAGAAGCGAAAATAAGCGGTCTTGATAAAGGACATTATAAAATCGACGCCAATCTGGATTCTGGAAACTCTGGAGGTGGAGCTTTTGATAAAGATAATAATTTCATAGGAATTCCTTGTGCGGCAAAAGTTGGGTATTCTACTCTCGGGTATATCATCCCAGTCAATACTATACAGGATTTCCTTGCGAAAAAATGAGATGTAACTACGTATGGAAAAGTGGATAGTAAATTTTTGAAATATATCATCAAAATAAACACGAGTCTTTCGAATCAGAAGATTGATAATCCTTATATTCAATTTGATGGTTTTCAGGCAAAATGATTTATTCTAGAAGACCTCCATGAACAGACAAATAGTGTTATAAGTGGTTATAAATTAACTTCGAAAACACAAGACACCACGATTATGATATTATCAGCAGAGGTATATGGAAAAGAATATATCAATGATACGACAGATCTCGTGAAACTTCATGAACAGTACGCGAAAGTGATTGAGAAAAGAGATATAACTCTCGGAGGAAAGAAGATTCGTAAGATGATTGCATATATCGGAGAGAAGCAAGACGATGGAACGATCGATAAAAATGTTGTTTCGATTTCTTTCGATCTTGGAACGGTTATTGTATATATCTATACCGATAAATATGAAACAGAAAAGAAATCCATAAATGCAGCTCTCACTCTTTTTGTGAAGAATTTTCATATGAAGAAAGACCTCCCCTTGATAGATAAAGCACGTTATGATACTCCAATTGGATCTTTTGATATCATCCCTGGTATGAACCTTGGGAAAGTACTTGGGACTACTAAATTTGTTTTCGATTCTCCTGACATTCAGAATGGAACAATAGAGGTGAAGAAATACGATTGTGATTGTGCCAAGACGTATAGTACCTATAGCTTCAAATCGGCTGCATACTATCTTGTAGATGTTGCTAGTGAAGATGCTATTTCTGAACAATCAGAGATTAAACAAAATGCCCTTGGAACATACTATCTCAATACGAAAATAAAAAAACAAAATGGAGAAATAGAAATCGTGAGTCAATTCTATACCAAGATAGATGAGGCATTATCTGGCATAAAAGCTACATTTATTATGGGAAAAGAAGATATTGAATTAGAGAAAAAATATTATCAGGTTCTTGATACCGTCACTCTCAATGGAATATTCCCCTTTAAAAACGCAACCGTTGGGATTATAAGTGATACATCATCTTCTAGCTCTCCTTCCTCTTCTCTGGCAGATCATTATGAAATAACTGTTTCAACTCCTGCTTATGTTGGAGAAGCAACCGATATGACTATTAAAGTACTCGATGCAAGTGGATCTAT
Source organism: Candidatus Gracilibacteria bacterium CG2_30_37_12 (assembly GCA_001873165.1). Taxonomy (GTDB): domain Bacteria; phylum Patescibacteriota; class Gracilibacteria; order BD1-5; family UBA2023; genus UBA1545. The sequence goes on along the minus strand of MNYO01000026.1, from coordinate 1,327 downwards.
CGTCCCTGATTATACAGGAACTATTTACATAGAAGTACCTGAAGATACGGGTGCGACTATTCCCTATGAACAAGATGGATATACTTTCACCGCTTCCGATTCAGGAAGTCTCGTCATCCCGAAAGGACTCACTTTCTCACAAGCAGGAACTATGACGGTAAATGTTTATGATGCAGTAGATTATGATTATCTCGACAATACCATATCTGTTGTCGTAAATCCGAAGAGATAGTACTTGAGAATTTTCAAATAACCAGTCAGAAAATATTTTCTGGCTGGTTATTTTTTTACCTCAGTTTGAAGAATTCCCTTTTTTCTCTATACTGCTAGAAAGTATTTATAACCTTCTCTTCTATGTCTCCACTCGAACAAGTCTGCTCAGATATTATTCACAAGAATCTCGCGTATTCGGGAGAACAGATATATCTTCTCTATGATACAGAATCTCCGCTCGCAGAGAGACTCTCGACTGCTTATAAAGCCGTTTTGCCAGAAAATTCTATCGTTCGTGAATTTACTAATCCACCACAACCTCTCTACCGTGGGGGACTTTTGAATCCAGATAATCCGCATATCACCGAGCAGAAGCGACTTATTACTTCACACAATATCGAGGAAAATATCCGAGTCGGACTCGATCATCATGAAGTTATGGAAACCACCAAATCGGAGGAAGTGGATCCTCAGATAGAATCTATCAAATCCGAACTCCTCGGACTTAATAAAGGTTCTATCGCTATTTTGGTACAGTCTACCAATTTTCGACTCTCAACATTTCGTATTCGACTCGAGCTTTTTAATATCGGCGTACACGTTATCGAATTCAATCATTTGGCATATATCAAAGAGTCTGAGTTTGAGACTTTTGAAAAAACGCTCGAATATCATACAGATAGTTATATAGAACAACTGGAAAAGTTCGGAAGTTACATAGATCGATGACTCACTCCTATTTGTTACTCTTCTCAATGACATATGCTCACTTTCGGTCCCGTGGAACGAGCTCGTGGGAATACGGGAGATTATAGAAAGAGCGAACATAAGGGTGGAACTTTTCCTATCGGAGAACTCTTTACCGAAGCTATCGATCTCGAAACCGTCTCCGGTGAAGCACTCATAGAATCCTATCCAGGTGATACTTTTGAAGTTATTCACGATGCTCCGTTCCTGATTTGTATCGAGAAAGGGCGAGTTCTCCCATCCGCCGATTTCCCTCCGATGTTCCAGAAAATCTATAACTTCATAGTGGAAGCAGAAGGGGAAGTGATGATTCGGGAATTTTGACTCGGTCTCAATCCCGCAGTCAATCGTGAGCACCCACTCTCCG
>MNYO01000059.1 GCA_001873165.1 Candidatus Gracilibacteria bacterium CG2_30_37_12 | reverse complement strand
TGCATGTTTCCACTTTGAGAGCATAGTAGAATCTATCTGATACTTGGAAGCTACTTCATTGAGTGTTCCTTGATTAGAAAGAATATCAAGTACTGCTTTTGTCTTAAAGGTAGCAGCATACCTTTTACGATTCTTGGACATAGAATATTTGGTTAAAAAGAACAGAAATAATGGTATCATATTTCTTGTCTTAATCCACCTCTATTTTTTGTCCGAGAATGTTAGACCATTATACATTGTGCTCCTGCATCGATGGTATTTAAGGTATTTCTTGCGATTACTGCATCCTTATAATTATTTCCTACTGCAGTTTTAAGAGCAAGAAGTTGTTCCTGTACTTCTAGTCGGATATTAACTTTTGCTGTTTCTAATTTTGCTTTAAGAGCTGCTTGATCTTCTTTAAGGGAACTAATATCAAGAGAAAAAAGATATTCCTCTCGGTTTAATTCTGTTGTAAAAACCAACCCATTTCCTTTCTCCTGAGATTTTCCATCTGCAGCTTCTTGCATTTTCTGTTCCTGAAGTTTTTTAAGCTCAGCAACTCCTTCACTTGCACTTTTATTAAATTCGCTCATATATGTTTTTATTAAATTATAAATAAATGTCTTAAGATTTTACACCCTTTCCTTATTTTATAAGTGAGAGTGTGTTAATTATGGGAAGTGTGTTAATGAAAAGAGGTATATCCTGGGCCGAAGAGAATACTTTCCTTTACAACATACTCTGTAGTTTATCGTATTTTTTATTTAAATGCAAAAAAATACAGAGAAAAATAGAGAAATTTCTATTTCTTATATGAAATAGAAATTATTTATTCCTGAGTTTTTCTCGTATTTAAGAGGAAATAACTATATAATATATTTATTTTTTATTTGATTCTTCGGACATTTTTTCCATACTTACAGACATTCATATGCATATTACACGGAGAAAAATATTGAGAGAATATCAAAAAGCTATACTATTTAAAAAAAACTTCACTTTGTCTATTATGCCAAAAAAAGAGCTCTTCCTTACTGGAAACGAGCTCTTTTTTTATAATGATAAAAGGGATTGTCTGAAAATTATTATCCCCCTATGACAGAGTAGTGAGAGAATATAAACGAATAATGGTTATAAAAGATTATTTCCATAATTTTATGCGTAGTTGAGCGAGTATCCATAAAATTATTACTACTGACATTATAGGATATACTTTGAGAGGAGCGTATATCCCTGCTATAATTCCACCAGATATGAAATAAACATAACTGAGTCGTTGAATTCTTTTCCACCAGATTCCGAGTTGTATCTGAGAAAATGTATTTGATGTGAGTAATAGTATCAAGGCCGTCACCTCACTTAATCGGGATATCAGAGGAGAATTCAAAGACCATTTATGACTCGTAAAATAATTCAAAAAAGTGTTTGTATCAAGGAGAAATCATCCAAAAAGAATAGTCACGACAATAGAAGACGATAATATTCAGAATGCTTTTCTGAGACTCACTCATTTTCCGAGTAATCATATCTTTGGAAACAAATCTGCCAAAGGTCGGATAACCATAACAAATACCACACTCCACCAACTTACATCCCATAAGAATCCACTAAAAGTAGTTCAAAATACAAAATCTCAATAGAGGTTTTTATGTATCGCAAAATAATACCATAATGCTGGGATAACCAAAAGAGAAATGGCTATAATAAACCATGAAAAGAAGTGTACTCATGGGACATTTCCATTATAAACAATGTCTTGAAAAAATCATGGATATACTCGAGAAATGGTGAAACTTTCAGAAAAGATGAGAGGCAATGGATGTCATCTATTAATTAGTGATTCCTTAAATGAATCAACCATTGCTGGATTTCCACAGATATACACTTCGTCTTCCAGTCAGACTTCGCTCATACAATCTGTCACTCTTCCAACTTCTCATATATAAGAATCACTCGGTTGAGAAACTTTTATAATCACTTTTGTATTCTCAAATGATTCCAATAATTTCTTATTATATATATCAGTTTCATATCTTACTCAGAAAATAATTACTTTTTCTACATCCTTTGGGGTTTTTTGTAACATGGCTATCATAGGAGCAAGACCTGTTCCTGTTGCCACAAATACTTTTTTATTGTTTGTATTTTGTAATTGAAAATTTCCGAGGGCTCATAAAAATGTAATCTTTTTTCAAACAGTAAGTTTATTGATAAATTCTGATCATCTTCCTTTTTTTAAAAGCTTAATTGTTAAGGTAAAAAATCATACATCGGCCTTTGCGATGGAATAAGATCGGGAAAATTTTCATAATAAATCTTTCATCTGCAGAGATATATACTGTCCTGGCTTAAATGTGAAATTATTTGTTTCAAAAGTCACTTCCAAAATATCCTTAGTAAGCATTTTCTTGTCTTTTAAAATTGCTTCTTTGAAAGAGAGTGTAAAATTTCAATCCTTTTGAACTTTGATAACATTCACTGGACACATGAGTTCTGCCTGAAGTATCTCAGATTCATTTCACACATAATCATGCGAGATAACTTCTGATGTTTTTCCAACCTTGAAAATATTTGGACAAACCGTTTCACAGTTTCTACAACTAATACATCCCTTTATAACTTCTACTTTCTTGATCATTATTAATATAATTAAGAATTATAATAGTATCTTCTGATGTAGAATATATATCTAAAGGTGAAGAAATCAAGTACAAATTTGAGAGCGAGATATCATTACGATGAATATTGAGAGATAAGTACATAAATTATTGTTCTATAATGGTATGAAATCTAAAAACTATTTTTCTTTTTTCGAGGAAAGGAACTTTTTAAAAGCTCGATTAATTATGGGAAAATTGAATCGAGAGATATGGTTGGAAGAATACGGAATAAGATTCTCGAAAGAATCGTGGAGCATTTTTGTGGGAAATAAAAAAGGTCGGAAAAATCCGGACCTTTTTGATTTTTTTGGCACATAATCAGGAGATAATCCCGGCATGTACCATTAAGATTCCCGTATAAACCGATGTAGCTATTAAAAGCAGAATATAGAGAATCTTTTTGAATATGTTCTGCTTTTCAAAAAACAAGTACGTTATGGATATACCAAAGGAACCAGTCAAAGTACCTGCAAATTCACAGGAAGCTTTCAGGTAATGGACATATCCGTAATACATCCCGATTGTTAAAATGAGTGCCATAACTATCCCGAGAATAGTGCCTATATTTTGTAGGTGCTCTCTGGCAATAACAGCTATTATATTTGTATCTTTATTCATCACAACCTCCCTGTATAGTAAAAAGTTAAGTGGTCTCCAAACCACGGGCTAAAGCCACGTGGCTTTCAGTTTTGTTAGAGTTTGATTTCAGTGCCTTCTACATCTTCTTTTCATTGTTCATCGACGTATTTCTTGATAATTTCGTGATTTACTTCTCAGACAGTACATACGAAGTATCCGACTGCCCAAAGAACATTTTTTTCCCAGAAGTAGTTTCTGAGATATTTCTCATACTGAGACCAAATGACCTTGGAGGTCCTTCATTTAAGTATCTGTAC
>MNYO01000113.1 GCA_001873165.1 Candidatus Gracilibacteria bacterium CG2_30_37_12 | reverse complement strand
TATTCGTGTAGTAGTGGAAAATACTATCTGTGGAATGAAGCGATACAAAACAGCTTCTGATATTTTTAGGTGAAGAAAATGACAGGATGATATCTATACATTCATGGCAGCGGGGCTCTGGAATTTTCATTTACAGTACAAAACGTCATTTGGAAATACATAGAAATACAAAAAAGAAGAGAAAACCTCCTCTTTTTTGTAAATATATTATTACGGGACAAGTCTATTATCTCCCGGGAAATGCATTGACAAATATTTTTTAGTAATTAAATACTTGTGATATATAATAAAATCTCCCCCACTCTTTTGAAGTGGGGGAGATTTTATATCTAGAAACTAGAAATTATTTTTGTACTTGAATATAGAGATTATATATACCGTGTTGTGTTCTGTTTTATAAACTATTTTAAACTTATTTTTGGAGACTATTTGTCTATATCAGTATTTAATTTCTTTTCACAAAAGAGGAAATGTTTCTAAGTATCCTATACTTAAATGAATATTTTCAAGAACTTTCTTAGCTTGAAATGGGTTGTCTAGTGCTATATAAGCAGAAATCTCTTGTAAATCTTGTATAGCTGTATCAAAAAATCTTATTTTATACATTTGCCATATACTGAGAAAATACTTTTTTATCTACCATTTCAAAAGCCTCCTCCATACTGTAGGATATTCAAGTTTCTTCAAAATGTTTCAAACTTATTTGTATTCTTTGAATCTCTTCAAAACTGTATCAAGTTTCTTTGAAAGCATCTATTTCTTCTTGAGATAACATAGATAAAAAAAGTGAAAAAATAAATCGCTCGCGACTCCAATAGCCACTATTATATACGAAAAAAAGAAAAAACAAGTGTGAAGTTTTTTTACAAAAATCTCCCCCACTTTTTTGAAGTGGGGGAGATTTTATTATTCATACTATTCTTCGTCATCGAATTTCACTCCACGTTCTGCTCGAATCTTTTCAGTAAGAACGGCTGGAACTGCTGAGTAATGAGAGAATTCCATAACATACGTTGCTCGTCCTTGTGACATAGATCGAAGGTCTGTCGAGTATCCGAACATTTCTCCAAGTGGAACATATGCTTTGATAATCTTTGCCATTCCTCGTTCTGTCATCTCGATAATCTGACCTCGTTTTGAGTTGATACCTCCGAGTACATCTCCCATGTATTCCTCTGGAGTATTTACTTCTACCAACATAACTGGTTCAAGAAGAGATGGTCGAGCTTTCTTTGCTGCTTCTCGAAAACATTTTGAAGCTGCAAGTTTAAACGAAAGTTCATTAGAATCGACATCATGATACGAACCAAATGTAAGAGTTGCTCGAACATCTACGATTGGGTAACCAGCGATGATGCCACGAGACCAAGAATCACGAAGACCTTTTTCAACCCCTGGAATATATTCCTTTGGAATCGTTCCTCCGACAACTTTATTGATAAATACATTTTCTTCTTTGAATTCTGGATTTGCTTTTCGTTCATCAGAGGTAATAGGTTCGAAAGTGATAACAACATGTCCATATTGTCCACGACCTCCTGTCTGTTTCTGATGTTTGAATTCTGCGTCTACTACTGTTTGAGTAAGAGTTTCTCGGTATGCAACCTGAGGAGCTCCGACATTTGTTTCTACCTTGAATTCTCGTTTCATTCGATCTACGATAATTTCAAGATGAAGTTCTCCCATTCCTGCGATAATTGTCTGATTTGTTTCTGGATTAGAAGTTACTCGGAATGAAGGATCTTCTTCCGCAAGCTTACTCAGAGCCATACCCATTCGTTCCTGGTCTGCCTTTGTTTTTGGTTCTACAGAGATAGAGATAACTGGCTCTGGAAATATCATTCGTTCCAATACTACTGGTTTATCTATTTCACAAAGAGTATCTCCAGTTTTCGTATCCTTGAGTCCGATAACGGCTCCGATATTTCCAGCTGGGATTTCTTCAATTTCCTGTCGAGTATTTGCATGCATTTGAAGAAGACGTCCGATTCGTTCTTTTTGTCCAGAGATAGGATTATATACGTATGATCCAGATTTAAGAGTTCCAGAATACACACGAACGAAAGTGATTCGACCTACAAATGGGTCAGTAGCAATCTTAAACGCAAGAGCTGTAAGAGGCTCATCTTTATCTTGTTTATAAGTAATTTTCTTTTCGATATCATCTTCGTCAGAACCAGTAATTGTTCCTTCATTTACATCGAGTGGAGAAGGAAGGTAATTTACTACTGCATCAAGTACGAGTTGAACTCCTTTATTCGTAAGAGCTGAACCACACATAAGTGGGTAGATAGAACTTGAAACAGTACCAATTCGAAGACCTTTCTTGATTTGTTCTGTTGTAAGAGTTTCAGTTTCCATATATGCTTCCATAAGTTCATCTGATTGTTCTGCTGCCTTCTCGATAACATCAAGACGCATTTTCTGTGCTTCTGCAAGATATTGTGCTGGGATTTCTGCTTCGACTACTATTTCCCCCATCTTTCCTTCGAAAGTGTAAGATTTCATAGCTACGAGATCGATAATTCCTTCGAATTTATCTTCTTCACCCATAGGCATCTGAATAGCGATAACCTTATTTCCAGAAAGACGTTTCTTGATAGAATCATACGTCATCTGAAATGAAGCACCTGTTTTATCCATCTTATTGGCAAATGCTAGGCGTGGAACTCCATATTTATCAGCTTGTTTCCAAACAGTTTCAGATTGAGGTTCTACTCCTTGAGAAGCATCAAATACCGCAACTCCTCCATCAAGTACACGCATAGAACGCTCTACTTCAATAGTAAAGTCAACGTGACCTGGGGTATCAATAAGATTAAACTGAGTTCCTTTCCATTCGCAAGTCGTTGCCGCTGACGTAATAGTAATACCTCGTTCCTGTTCTTGTGCCATCCAATCCATAGTCGCAGCACCTTCATGAACTTCCCCAATCTTATGAGTCTTTCCTGTATAGAAAAGAACACGTTCAGAAGTTGTAGTTTTACCCGCATCGATATGTGCGATGATACCAATATTACGAATATTTTTTAGTTCAGTTGCAATTGCCATAAAAATAGTAAAAAAGAAATAGAAAAAGTATTCTTCGATAAAAAGAATTTTGGGAGATTGTATGGGAAAGGGGTTATTAGTCAAATTTAATTTGCGTGTTCCTCTCCCTCGACAATTTTCCCTATCCACCCGATACGAGAAATTCACCCCAGAAGAAGAAAAAATGAATAAAATTTTCGCTTGCTTTTTCCTAAAAATCCATAAACTTTTCCGTGCCAAATCATTCTTTTATTTCTATAGACTTGTCCCGAAACAAAAAATGAATATACTACAAAGGTCACATTGTAGTATATTTCTATTTGTCTCATGTTTTCTTGTATGGATCTCAATCGTGCTCTTAAGAACAATCGTATTTTTCGTGCCCTCACAGGAATATCCCCTGAAGAATTTCAATCGCTTTTACCTGTCTTTACTCAATTTGTCATAGAAGTAGCTCTTTCCAAACAAAACCGTAAGCGTGGATATGGAGGAGGAAGACAGGGGAATATCAGAAACCCAGAAAAGAAACTTTTTTTCA
>MNYO01000072.1 GCA_001873165.1 Candidatus Gracilibacteria bacterium CG2_30_37_12 | reverse complement strand
TATTCGTGTAGTAGTGGAAAATACTATCTGTGGAATGAAGCGATACAAAACAGCTTCTGATATTTTTAGGTGAAGAAAATGACAGGATGATATCTATACATTCATGGCAGCGGGGCTCTGGAATTTTCATTTACAGTACAAAACGTCATTTGGAAATACATAGAAATACAAAAAAGAAGAGAAAACCTCCTCTTTTTTGTAAATATATTATTACGGGACAAGTCTATTATGAGACTCACAACACCAGAAGAAAGATTGGCAGCATTTATGAGAGAAGGTAGAAATTAAAAAATAACCTCAATATCTGAGGTTATAATAGATATTTCCCATTTATTGTTTACATGCAATAATAATCTCAAAGTTGTCTTGCAATATTCTCGTGCTGTTCATTTTCTCGTGTTATCTTTTCGATTTCTTTATTCATTATCTCAATCAATCCTTCTGGAATCAATGCATCATGAGAAGGTTGCGGTCATTCCATTGCAATACTGAAGCTGATGTTATTAAGAACATCAGTAATCTGTTGGGAGAAATGCCCACCTACAATTTTACTCATTTGTATCTGAAGTCCAAATATATATTCAGATTTGGTAGGATGAGTGCATTGTAATAATTGTTCTGACATAAAATGGTTTGAAGAATAGAGAATATGTTTATATATAAATACAACTACAAGTTAAATGAAAAAACATAAATCTGAAATTAATCCCCGCTTCGTTGAATATTTTCAAGAAAATTTCTTCGCAGATAAGCCTGAAGAATTGGAACAATTCCTGACTTCTCTCACAAAACCCCTTCCAAAAACTATTCGAGTGAATACGAATCGTATCAGTGTTGAGGATTTTAAGGCACGGGCTCTACGAAATAATTGGACCCTAACGATGACGAATAATCCGACGGTTTTTCGAATTGACCGAACCGAAATAAAAATACCACTTGGACATACTCTGGAACATCTTCTTGGGTATTTTTATATTCAGGAGCTGTCAGCAAGTATGAGCGTGCATTATCTCGCTGAAAGGACATCTGAAAATATCGATTTTCGCGTTCAAAATTCCGTTTCCTCGTTCGACGTACTCCCTAGTACGCCTCACTCTGGTTGACCCCACAAGGGGGAGCTAGGGCTTCATTTTTCGCACGAATCTCTTCGTTTTTGAGATGTCCAAAACAACACGCTTCCTTATCTCATCCTTGATATGGCAGCAAGTCCAGGAGGAAAAACCACCCAACTTGCAGAACATTTCCCTCATTCTATCATCATTGCCAATGAACCGACTCGGGATCGTATGGCGCAACTTGTTTCTAATACAGAACGACTGGGAAATAATTATACTATGATTACGAATTATGACGGTGGATTTTATAGTAATCTTCCTGAAACATTTGATAGGATTCTCCTTGATGCGCCTTGCTCTGGAGAAGGAATAGGTTTCAAGGAATCCCAGACCGTCAAATACTGGAATCTCAAGAATATTTATAAAATTGCACGACTCCAGACAAAGCTTTTGGATGCTGCTTTTCGAGCTCTGAAGACTGGTGGCGAGATGTTGTATTCTACTTGTACACTCAATAAGATTGAAAATGAATGAGTGGTAAATACAATACAATCTCGTTATCCGGAGAGTTTCGAAGTGCTTTTCGAGAAACGATTTTGGCCACATGAAGAGGCTTCTGGTGGGTTTTTCGTGTGTAAGATTCGGAAAAATAAAGAACTCGAAGAAATGGAAGATAAGAAAATGCGCGCCATTAAAACCAACGAAGAACTCATTTTACTTACAAAAGATCACGAAAGACTTCTGTCGAAATTCACAGAAACAGTGGGACTTGATTTATCGGGATATTTTCTCTATGAATTTAAACGAGATATCCTCGCCATACGGAAAAATAGTGCCGCAAAAGCACTCTTGCAGACTGTATTCCCTATACGACTCGGGCAGAAAATTGGGCGCATCGAGGAAGGGGTATTTACTCCCGATAACCGCATTGGACGAGATTTTGAACTGACTAAAACTCCGATTTATAGACTCCGAAACGAACAAGAACTGGATGATTATCTTCGAGGAAAAGAGATTGGAGAAAATTGAGGGGAAGGGTATTGTGTGCTTCAGTATGATGATTTGAATCTTGGAATAGAATCTATGAATCCAAAAAGCGGATATTTGACGAATACTTTCCCGAGAGAATGGCAGAGAAAGTAGAATTATTTCTTTTTTGGGGTTGTGAGAACACAAAGTTGTCATGTCACAACATGTGCAATCGTTGTTTTTATTTCTTGAGACATAGCTTCTTCTCATCGAATGCGACCAATGCTTTCGGCGGTAGTATATAAAAGCTGTTTAGAATCCGAACAAGAAAGAATCTTGGTGGCATCATTTTCTGTAAGGAATGGGATGAATATCCGTATTTCATCGAACATTTCTGAAGTAAAATGTTTTAATAAAAATTGCTCTTCGACCGTTTTTGAAGCGGAAAAAAATAATTGAAAAAGTCTTTTTTTTGAAGAATAAACAGTATTTAGTATATTCATAATAGAAGATTGATAGAAAATAATATGTATAGCATGATTATATATAATAATACGATACTTTGTCAAATAAGTTTTTGAAACAAAATTTGACTTACGTATAGTACTCGTATAATTAGCCTGCTAATTCCTAAAATGATAGTCATCCTGAACTCGTTTCAGCCCTAAAGGATTGCCTACTGGGAAGATCTTCCATTCTCTTATAAGAAATAAGCGGAAGATTCCGATCTTCATCGGAATGACGATATATTTTATTCTTAAATTTATCATAATCTATGCAGATACAACCGTTGTCCGATCGAGTACTCCTGCGAGGAGTGGAAGCTGAGATGGTTACCAAGAGTGGTATCTACCTCCCAGAAAACGCCAATAAAGAACGACCCCATATTTATGAGGTTGTAGCGATAGGTCCCGGAAAGAAGGACAAGGATGGAAATATAACGACGATTGACCTGAAAGTCTGAGACCAAGTCATCTCCGGGCAATACTCCGGGGACGAAGTCGAGGTCGACAAACTCAAATACAAAATCGTCGGGTACGAGTATATTTTGGCGAAAGTAGGATAAAATCATCTTTTATCCTCAGATTTTTAATACTTTCTTTTTTACGAATTCTAAAAGAGCAACCGATAGATAAGTATGTGTACCTTTCTCTATTGTTAATTCTTCTACCGCATTATATCTTGACGTTTCGAGTAACTGTCTGACTTTTATCGAAATATGTTCGGACGTACTTATAGGAAAATCTCCCATATCTGGTTTCCGTATATATACATATTGGTATCAATTTACCTCAAGTCTATTGTTGATATGATATATTCATGTCGCAGGTATTCTTTCTATTATACGATCAATAACTTTTTTTGGAATTTGTTTATTTGCTACTTCCTCGAATGGTAACAGGATTTGTTCGGTTAATAGCATAGATATAGAT
>MNYO01000013.1 GCA_001873165.1 Candidatus Gracilibacteria bacterium CG2_30_37_12 | reverse complement strand
AAGGAAATTGCCTGAAATTCGCTATCCCCGTAGCAAGCTAACGGGGTATTACGCGAATTTCTCGCTACACTACGCTTGACGACCGGCAATTTCTAAAAAGTAGTTAGAGTAGGAAGAGTGGAATCCCACGCCGCAAGCAGCGGGGTATAAGAATTTAATTAAAATTTAAAAACTTTTTTTATTTCTTCTTTGTAAGATTCTATTCAATATCCTTCCCTTCTGCAAGTCGAAATTGGAAATTGTCCTCGACAAATTTTCATTTCAGTGCAGAAAGACATCTCACAACATTATTATGCCAATTCGATGATGAAGATGCATAGATAGAACCATTTTTATTCCCGTATCGAGAGAGTTGATCGACAGTGGTATACTGTCCGAGGAATTTATTATTGAGTGTTTTTGTCATCCAATAAATTCCCTCTCGTGCACTGAGGAAATCATAGGTTCCTCAGGAATCTGTATTACCTATATTTCCTATATTGTAAGCGGTTTTTAAATGATTTCCCAGACCTGTCTCTGCAAGTCCCACACACATAAGAAAACTTGGATCAATTTTCGCACTCACTGCTTCTTCTGTCCACATATCATGATCTGCAAATCGAGGATCAGCATAATTTGCGAGAAGATATTTCTGACGTTCTATCTCATCAGAACCAGCAATGAGAAATTTTGAATATTTAGCAATGTTTGCTTTGTTCCCATAACGAGCCTTTAAATCTTCTACAAATTTATATCGATATTTTCCTTCTATGCTATCATAACTCAATTGTGTGAGGTCGAGAAAACGAAGTGGATCAATCGATTCGCGATTTTTATACAATTCAAAATGAAGATGTGCTCCGCTCGTCATAGGTCCAGCACCAGGAGTCCCAGGAGCTCCTCCTGTTTTTGCAAATATCTTTCCTGTATCTATAAAATCAAATCTCTTTACTAAGACTTCTGATATATGTCCATATACGGTCACAAAACCATTTGAATGCTTCAGTGCGATATACCCATACTTTCCTGGTTCTGGAGCTTGTATAAAATATACATATCCAGCTGCAGGAGCGACAATGTCAGATCCTTGTGGCATTGGAAGATCTACTGCTTCATGTTCACTTCCGAGAGATTGGAAATATTCTTCATCATGAAAATAAGTAGAAACTCGAGTTGCATCAACTGGCCAAGACAAGGGATTTTGCGTAGTATCATTAATCGGATAATCAATGAGTTGTTTCTCTGCTGCATAAAATTTCTGAAGATCACTACAAGAATCTAGAAGGGTTCCTGAGTTAGTAAAAGTATATCCTGAGGCGGATGTTGCGACAGTTGTTCCACTTCCATTGCCTACTACATCACATTTATACTTATCACCCAGACGAGCAAATACATTTGTATACTCTTCAGAAATATTCGCAAGACGTTCTTGTATTCTTGTTTCACTTTCTTGTTTATAGGCAATATACTTATTAAAAAGAGCTTCTTGTCCTTTGGTTACTTCCAAAAGTTCTTCCTTGTATTGCTTCTGAGCAGAAATGTCTCGTTTCCTAGAAAGAAGTATAGTTCTCAATCGAACACTTGTAATCTTTTCTTTCTTAAGAGCTTCTTTATTATAATAATATTCTTTTATAAGACTGCGATGAACTTCGATAAAGTTCTGTCCAGCCATTTCTAATACGGTTTTATAATGAATATCATTAAAAATTTCTCCGATATCACCATCATTAAGGATAATACTTCTAAGTACATCGATATTCTGAGTATCATCGTACACGAGATCTCCTTTCGTATAAATATAAGTCAAATACCGAAGAATAGATGCTTTATTCTCTTGAATCTTTGCATTCAATTCCTCAATATGAGCTGAATATTTCTCTATCTCTCGATTTTTTTCAGCTATCAAATTTTCGGTATCTGAAATGGACTTCTCTGTTTCAGTAATACTCTCATCCAATCCTTCAATAGTATTTTTAAGTGTAAATTTTTCTCTTGTTACCACTCGTTTCTGATCTTTGTATTGCTCCTTGGAAGAATCTAATCGTTTCAATATATCGCTCAGACTATTCATCTTATGTTCTGCATTAAAAAGTCCAAGTTCATCGTCTGATGAAAAAGGTATATTCTCAAAAAGAAGCGTTTGTTCCTGATCTTTAAAATTATCGAGAATCTGAGTTGTTTGAGATTTTTTTATCCCTACAATCGTTGTCTGATCTCATTCTGCTGCGAACACAAAGGATGGGATATATTGTCCAATGAGGAACAATAAGAGAAGAGAGAATGTAATAAATTTTTGTATTTTTTGTTTTTGCATAACGATTACGAACGGTTTTTATATAGAACACGAAAAGTGTACCATATAATTTTTTTTGTGGCAAGAAATGAGTATTGACAATATTATTTTATGAGTAAAAAATGCCATTCCTTGAAGTAGGAATGGCATAGATTTATATCCTCTCGAATATCAAAAATACTCGTTCTTGTTCTCCGATACTGTAATCTTGTGTTTCTACAAGCTTAAGGCCGAGTTTTTTAAGAATCCTCCTTCCTTCTGTGAGTTCATCGGGACTCGTCAGTTTATAGAGAATGATCTGTCCGCTTTCTGATAAAAACGGCTCTGCCCATTCCAAAATCTGTGGCAGATAGGCAGTGGCTCGTGACACTACAAAATCAAACTGTCTATGATATTCTGGAAGTTTTGCAACCTCCTCAGCACGAGCCTGAATAGCTCGAATCCCCATTAGCCCCAGTCATTCTATAAAATGATTCATAGCACGAACTTTCTTTCCTGTACTATCCATAAGAGTGAAATCCACTTCTGGAAAAAGGGTTTTCAAAGGAATCCCAGGAAAACCACCACCACTTCCGATATCAAGCACTTTTCCAGAAAGTTTCACAAAATTTCCGAGCATCAAAGAATCGATGAAATGCTTCTCGATAATACCCTCAGGAGTTCGGATAGCCGAAAGATTCGTATGCGCATTGTATTCCATAAATAAGTCCAAAAACTTCCGGAAAGTAGCCTCCTCAGAAGTTTCAAGTTCTATGTTATATTGAGAAAAAAGTGAAAAATGTGGCATAAAATGATTTAAAAAAAGTAGTAAAAAGATATCTTTTACTGATGATTATCTATTTTTGAAACAAGAAGGTATCCATCCTCGTTCATTGTAGTAATAGCACGAAATTGCTTGTTGATACGAAAATAATATATTCATTTCCCTTTTGGGTTGCGTTCCTTAAAGTCAACCGATTTTGTATTTCCAGAGAGAATGTATTGCTTTGCTTTTTTATATTGTCCCACAAGATTTCTTTTCTTTAAATATGGTTAAATAGAAAATTATGTGTGGTTAAAAATACAAGTTGTTCTCTTATCTAAGGCACCCAAGTATCAACTTTTATATTTCTCGCTAAATTTGGCTTGTTTTTGACTAATTTACCCCCTTATCTGCCCTCTGGAAGCGGGGTGAAGTAGTCAAAACAGCCACACACTTTTTGCCATTATGCCAAAATATACAAGCACTTAAAAAATATACGTTTAATATCGCCATAGATGATTTCTGATCTGGATA
>MNYO01000130.1 GCA_001873165.1 Candidatus Gracilibacteria bacterium CG2_30_37_12 | reverse complement strand
GTTTTCCAAAAAAAACTTTTGATTTACAAAAAAAAAAAACGATATACTTTCTCTGTAATTTTAGTTTCTAAATCTTTTTCATATGAAACAGTTCTTTAAGTGGATAGGGAAACATATAGCAGGAGCTATGGTATTTTCATTGTTTTCTATCTGGTTTATAGCAGGAATAGTATATGCTCTAACATTTCCGAGTGCTCCACCAGTAGGAGAATTAGCAGGAGGGAAGTTTATGCAGTATTTTAATAGTATCAAAGTAGCTTGTCCTGCTGGATACTACCTGAATGGATATGATGTGAATTATAATAAGGTTTGTGCTACTGCACCAGCTGGCCCTCAAGGAGCTACTGGACCTGCAGGGGCGAATGGAGCTCAATGACCGACTGGTCCTACTGGCACAGCTTCTACAGTTGCGGGTCCTTCTGGGCCTCAGGGACCTCAGGGACCCACTGGAGCAACAGGAGCACAAGGAACCCCAGGCGGAGTATCATCACTTGGACAAAATAATTGTACTTGGACATCATTTGGAACTCATGGCGGTGTGGTATGTCCAGTTGGAAAATATTTGGCAGGTATTTGTACTACAAATTCAAGCACTGGTTGTGGTCCTATTTGATTTGCAGGTGGAGCAGAGACTTAATCTACTTGGCAGGCGGCAGGTGGTGGATATTGTTGTACCTCTTAACTATATACGAAGTAAACGCATAATATAAAAGCATTTCCTTTCGGAAATGCTTTTATTGCTTATTATTCCCCTCTCACTTCAATCCCGAGTACCTTCAAATCTGCATCATCAATATAACTTGGTGCATTCATCATGACATCTTCGGCTTTTCCGGATTTTGGGAAGGCGTAGACTTCTCGGATATTCTCTTCGTCCTTGAGTATCATAAGCAGTCGATCGAATCCGAAAGCAAATCCACCGTGTGGAGGAACTCCGTATTGGAACGCATTGTACATTGCTCCAAATTTTTCTTTCACTTCTTCTTCTCATTTTCCGACCATTTCAAACGCTTTTACGAGCGCTTTTATATCATGGTTTCGAATAGAACCAGAAAGGATTTCATATCCATTACAAGCGAGGTCATACTGCATACCGTAGATTTCTGTTGGTTCTGGATTATCAAACGCTGCAGCTCCGCCGTGAGGCATAGAGAATGGGTTATGTTCGAAATCAATTGATCCATCATCTTTTCGTTCAAACATCGGGAAGTCCGTTACCCAAGCGAATGCAAGTTCATTTTTATCTGCGAGATTATATTTGTCACGAAGGGCGATACGAACCGCTCCGAGAACCTTTGTCACGAGTGCATATTCCCCGGCTCCAAAGAAAATCATATCTCCCGCTTTGGGTGCGAGCTTCTCTTCAAGTGCTTTCATCTCCGCTTCAGAGAAGAATTTCAAAATCGGGCTTCGAGGTATAACCTTCGGAGAAATTCCTCAAACAGGATGAGATTCAGATGAAGACTGAGCACCAGAGTGAGCTGTAGGAGAATCTACAGTGAGCGAGGAAGCGGAAGTCTGAGTCTGAAGATCGCCTGTTTCAGGAATTTCTGCCTCATATATGATATAGGCAAGCCCCTTGGCTCCATTCGCTTGTGCTACTCCGGTAATCGCATCAATTTCACTCCGACTCATAGCAACATTCTCAAGTTTCATCGCTTTCACGACTCCCCCCGTTGCAACAGCACCCTGAAACACAGAGAATCCAGAGTTTCTAAAATCTTCCGTAAAATCCTCGAAATGGAGGTCGAACCGAACATCTGGCTTATCACTTCCATACAGGTTCTTCGCTTCTTTATGAGTGAATCGGTATACTTTATTTTCTCGGATATGCTTCTCTGGAGAGATTCCTGGAATCAAATCTTTCACGAAAGATTCTGCCACCTGGAATACATCCTCCTGCTCCACGAAACTCATCTCACAATCGATCTGATAGAACTCACACGAATGTCGATCCGCACGAGGATCTTCATCACGAAAACACGGAGCGATTTGAAAATATTTGTCTATTCCTCCAACCATAAGGAGTTGTTTATATTGTTGCGGAGCCTGTGGAAGAGCGTAGAATTTCCCGTTATGAAGACGAGACGGGATAAGGAAATCTCGAGCTCCTTCTGGAGAACTCACGGTAAAAATAGGAGTCTGAACTTCTGTAAATCCCTGAGTCGTAAACCAGTTCCGAGTAAAGTGGTTCATAACGGCACGAAATTTTACATTTTCCAAAACCTTTGCTCGACGGATATCGAGATAGCGGTGTTTAAATCGTATTTCTTCGTTGGCTGTCGTATGATCGGATATCTCAAATGGAGGAGTCTTAGATTCCGCGAGAATCTCGGCTGAGAGCGTAATTATTTCAATTTCCCCAGTCACAAGGTTCGGATTCGTCTGTCCTTCTGGACGGTGACGAACTTTTCCTGTAAGTTTTACGACATATTCGCTTCGAAATGTATCGGCTACTTTCCAAGCAGATTCGTTGTCCTGTGGATCAAATACCATCTGAGTAATCCCATAACGGTCACGAAGATCGATAAATATGATTCCTCCGTGATCACGACGGTTCGCTACCCATCCAGAGAGAGTAACTTCTTGTCCAATATGTGCAGCGGTAAGTTCTCCGCAGGTATGTGTTCGGTGCATAATATAGTAGTAAATTAAGAATTAATAATTATAAATTGTTGAGGATTTTCCCTGCCCGTGTTATTGCGACAAATCCGTATGTCCAGAGAAGTGGGAGCCAGACAGGCATAAGTCCGAAGAGACTATTTCTGAGGAATACTTCAACGCCCGTACTGATGAATCCATATTCCGATATGGTCATAGCGATAAATCCAAATAGGAAGATTATCCATTCATTCTTCTCATATTTGAGAAAAAATGCCACCGCGATGATTATAATATATATCCCGAGAAGAATAAAATCATTCGGAATAATTGAAATAGCTCCAACCATAACAATTATCGGAATGGTTTCGAGAAATATCTTCCAAACGGTACGAAATGAACTCATAATCGATAAGGTAAACGAAAAAAGCACACAAAAACGAATGTTTTCATGTGCTTCGGTTCGATATTTCGAAAGGTGCCACCGAGGCTCGTACTTGATTGTACTCTATAACGGGAGCTCCCGTGAGGTTCTACTCTCCCGTGAGTCGGGATTTCTTCCTCCAGCATCGCGGGTGTTGACCGCTCAATTGCTTTTGATACAGGGATAGTATGAAAATATGAAAAAAAGTCAAAAAAATCTCTTATAGTAAAAAGTTAAGTGGTCTCCAAACCACGGGCTAAAGCCACGTGGCTTTCAGTTTTGTTAGAGTTCGATTTCAGTGCCTTCTACATCTTCTTTTCATTGTTCATCGACGTATTTCTTGATAATTTCGTGATTTACTTCTCAGACAGTACATACGAAGTATCCGACTGCCCAAAGAACATTTTTTTCCCAGAAGTAGTTTCTGAGATATTTCTCATACTGAGACCAAATGACCTTGGAGGTCCTTCATTTAAGTATCTGTAC
>MNYO01000062.1 GCA_001873165.1 Candidatus Gracilibacteria bacterium CG2_30_37_12 | reverse complement strand
GTGCAAAGACAAGAAAAATAGCCAACTTGAGTTGGCTATTTTTGGGACAGACCCATTTCTGGGTATTTTTTGGTTTTACATGGCGGAGAGAGGGAGATTCGAACTCCCGGTGGGTTGCCCCACACACCCTTTCCAAGGGTGCGCACTAGGCCACTATGCGACCTCTCCAAATATTATAATCTTCTTGTATTTCCTGAACACGCGTATTTATATGGAAAAATGGATTTTTTGCAAGAAATAATCGAGAATATATTATATATGCACTGATTTCTCGTCGATATGAAACTTGCAATATCTCCTGGTTTCATATAATCAGATTTTAAGGATTTCCTTATCCTGGTTTTTAGTATCTTATTCCTTTCTCCTGTGCGAATCGTCTACTTCACTGACACGTTCCATCCGATGATTAATGGGATTGTTACGAGTATTACCGCTTATTCAAAAGAGCTAGCTGATCGAGGTCACGAAGTACTGATTGTTGTCCCCGATAATCCATGACTTTCCGAATTTCATTATCCGGGTATTGAGATATTTTCTATTAAGGGATTTCCTGCATTTTTCTATCCAGATTTTAAGATTACATTTGCTTTTACTCCAGGACTTATTAAGCGAATCCGTACTTTTCAACCAGATATTATTCATTTTCATACACAGTTTATACTTGGGTGGCAAGCAATAGTGCTTGGTAAGATTTTGAGTATTCCTCGAATCGGTACATTTCATACCTATATAGCAGATGAAGGATATCTGAAAGTTATCGGGATGGAAAATTTTAAGATATTTGGCGAAATTGGTTGGAAATATAATAACTTTTTCTATGAACATTGCGAGCGAGTTATCGCTCCGAGTATCAATGCGAAGAAGGAACTCTCCGAGCACGGAATACCAGTAGAGAAGATCGACATTCTCCCAAATCCAGCACCAGTACAAAGTTGCTGAGTACATATATTAACATCTTTTTTGCCTGCACTGACAACGAACACTATTCTGTATATCGGGCGTATTTCTAAAGAAAAAAGTCTGACAGTTTGTCTCGATGCGATATATATAATCTCTCGCGAAATCCCTGATGTGCGTTTTGTAATCGTGGGAAGTGGACCAGATGAAGTAGAAATCAAACAATATACGAAAGATCTCGATATCGAGGCTAATGTGATTTTCCTTGGAGCAATTTCTCATGATGTGCTTATGCAATCGGATATCTTTGAAAAGTCACAACTTTTTCTGACAGCTTCTAAGACTGAGACACAGGGGATTACACTTCTGGAGGCTATGTCTTCGGGACTTCCGACAGTGGGGGTGGATATAAAAGGAGTCGGAGAAATTATCGAGGATAATGGTTATAAAGCACGTCCATGAAATTCGGGGGAACTGGCGTTATATTGTATACGTATTCTCAAAGATGATATCTTGAGGAAAAAACTCGGTGAGCGAAGTCGAGAAATAGTAAAGAAATATGACATCAAAAAACTCACAGATGATCTGGAAAATATCTACCAACAAACTATTCAAAATGGACTCAGGAAAAAGTAAGAAAAAGAAAATACTTTTCATATCCGATATCACTTTTGCGCATACGATTGGTGGAACTGAGGTAGCAACAGCTCGTTTATTGAACGGTCTTTCGGAGGATGGAACGTATGAAATCTATCTTTTTTCTGGTACGCCAAAAGATGGTCAGAGAAGTCTTGAACCAGATTCACGAATTCATATTACTGAATTTCCACTCTATCCAGCTCCAGGAGATAAGGGATTTAATAATTTTGTGATTGCCAATCCTTTTCAGATATCGAAATTAATAAAGGAAATAGCTCCGGATATAGTACATGTTCATAATCCATCGATTTTCTCTCTTATGAGTATTCGAGTTGCTCGGAAGTATCGTATTCCTCTGGTGTATACCAATCATATTTTTGCAGAGCATTTTGTACCATCTATAAAAACTTGGAAACAAAAACAATCTCGTAAAATAGTTGATTGGTTTTTTCAGAAATATATGGGATTATTTGATGGTATTGCGTATCCTTCTCAGATACAACGAGAATCAATCCTCTCAAAATATCGCCTTAAAAACACGAGTGTGGTAATTTCGAATGGCTTTCTGCCTTTCGGTGAAGATGTGGAGGTGCAAAAACCAGAATCATGGAAAGGGAAAACCCTTTTTTTCACCATATCTCGTCTCTCGGTAGAGAAAAATATCCCCATCATTATCGATGCATTTGAAGAGCTTTGGAAACAATATTCAGAAATACTTTTAGTGATTGTGGGCGATGGAATAATATACGATGATCTCGTAGAATATGCTCGCACAAAGGATTCTCATTGCTCGATTATATTTACAGGAGAAAAGAGGGGAGAGGAACTCGCAAAGTATTATAAAATGGGAGATGTTTTCGTATCTGCTTCTAGTAAGGAAAGCGAAGGACTCACTACTCTGGAAGCGGTTTCTTTCTGAAAACCAATTATTCTCACAGATGCACAGGAAAATGCTGCTCGACAGTTTGTACAAGGAAATGGACTTCTTTTTCTTGATGGCCATTCGGATGACCTTGTTCAGAAAATGACACAATATGTTACTAATCCAATTCTCATAGAAACACACGGAAAAAAAAGCCTCCAGATACGAGAAGATTATAGATTTTCTTATTCGCTCGAGAAATACAAAGATTTCTATGAAACATATCTTCTTAAAAAATAGTTATGCAGTCCATTGTTCCACTTGTTCAGTCATTTCTCACCATTCATCCACATATCGTGTATCTGGTGATATTTCTTGGTATATTTTTTGCTGCAACATTCCCATTCGCTTTTTTCTGGTATGGGGAATTTATCTTCATCCCAGCAAGTATCCTCGTAGGGCTGGGGATATTGTCTATCTGGTGAGTATTTCTTGCTTCTATTATGGGAGCATTTCTTGGAGACATGATCAATTACTATCTCGGTTATCGATATGGTAGATGATTTTTCCGTCCCAATAATCGTTTTCTGAATCCAGAGATGCTCAAAAAAGGTGAAATATTTTTTGAAAAATATGGAATATGGTGAGTGTTTCTTGCGAAGTTCATCCCACTTATTCCCTGGACGGTTTCTTTTCTTGCAGGACTTCATCGTATGAATCTTGTCTTTTTTATAATTGTCGATGTTTTTTCCTGAGTGGTAATATTTGGAGGGATTTATGGGATATTATGAGGAGGTACGCATTTTATCGGACAGTTGTTGAATCTGATACAGTAGATTCAATGACTTTCATAGCTATGTTTTAATTAAATTCTTATACCCCGCTGCTTGCGGCGTGGGATTCCACTCTTCCTACTCTAACTACTTTTTAGAAATTGCCGGTCGTCAAGCGTAGTGTA
>MNYO01000084.1 GCA_001873165.1 Candidatus Gracilibacteria bacterium CG2_30_37_12 | reverse complement strand
GATTCAATCAGAGTTTTCGGCATAATGGCAAAAAGTGTGTGGCTGTTTTGACTACTTCACCCCGCTTCCAGAGGGCAGATAAGGGGGTAAATTAGTCAAAAACAAGCCAAATTTAGCGAGAAATATAAAAGTTGATACTTGGGTGCCTTAGATAAGAGAACAACTTGTATTTTTAACCACACATAATTTTCTATTTAACCGAAGTTTCCAAGAATTTCTGGAACCGCTCGGAGAGGAAAGTGTAGGCGGTAGAATACGGATTTTGAGCAGGATATTTCTGCCAATAAGCATGTTTATCGATTACAACCGATATGAGCGTCACGGGGATATCTTTGAGGAATTGTGTAATATCTGCCTCCAGTTCGTTATATTTCCCACGGTCATTAAGTTTGAGCGGTGATTTCTCTGATAAGTCGGGATTTGCGTATCTGAGATAGTTTGATTTGATTTCGATATCCTCATCAAAATAAAACTTTTTCTTTATCGCTCGCAAACTATGCTCGATACCGAGTTTATCTTTCTCATGGATAATGCACCCTGTGAGCACGAGAAATTTCTTCCCTGCTTGTGAGAGTGGAATAGTATCTCCAGCTTCATCGATATACATTATGTACATAATCTTGATAGGTAAATTGTATTTTCCAACCGTCGACAAATTGTCGATGACTCAGTTCTATTCTTATCTTTAAAAGGTAAAACCTATCTTCGCGAGCTGTATCTTAATTTCCTCATCGAGTTCTTTCTCTCTTTTCATTTGCGCACCAAGTGTTTTGGTCAATTCTCCCATCTTGTCTTCAAATGGGATACCGTCATCGATTGCATCAATAATCCCGACATATCGCCCATGAGTAGGCACGAATCCGTGCTTTTCGATATCCGCGAGACTTGCGGAACTACAAAAACCTTTCTCGTCTTCGTAATTCTCGCCCTTTCTCCAGTTGTGGTAAGTGTCCGCGATTTTCTTCACATCCTCTTCGGATAAGTCTCTGTGGACTCGGTCTTTCATATATCCCATCTCAGATGCGTCGATGAAAAGCGTCTCTCCCTTCCGAGCTGTACGTTCACGCCTGAGAAACCAGATACAAGCAGGGATTCCCGTATTATAGAAGAGTTGTTTCGGGAGTGCAACGATACAATCCACGAGGTCAGCAAGGACGAGATTCTTTCGGATTTCACCTTCTCCGCTCGTGTTGGATGAGAGCGAACCATTCGCAAGAACAGTCGCCATGACTCCGTGTGGAGCGAGGTGATAGAGCATGTGTTGTATCCATCCGAAATTCACATTTCCACTCGGTGGCACGCCGTATTTCCATCGTGCATCTTCCTGGAGGATTTCTTGTCCCCACTCGGACTGGTTGAATGGCGGATTCGCTATGACAAAGTCTGTTAAGGTCGGGATGAACATCCCGAAGGAAAGAACCTTCCGTATTCCATGCAACGAACTGCGAGTTGATGTTACGTATGGCGAGATTCATCTTTGAAAGCTTCCAGGTCGTCTGATTGGACTCCTGACCATAGATTGTTATGTCGTTTATGTTTCCCTGGTGCTCTTCGACGAATTTTTCACTCATTACGAACATTCCACCACTTCCGCAGGCAGGGTCATAAACTCGACCCTTGTATGGCTCTATCATTTCTACCATGAGTTTTACGATGGCTTTCGAGGTGTAGAACTGTCCTCATTTCTTTCCTTCGGCATTCGCAAATTCTCCGAGGAAGTATTCGTATACTCTACCGAGAAGGTCTTTTGTATTCTCGTGCTCGGCTTTGAGCTCGATATTCGAAATAACATCGATAAGCTCACCGAGAGACGTTTTATCGAGATTCGGTTTACCGTAAACCTTTGAGAGAACATTTCGGAGTTCTGGATTCTCTTTTTCGATAGCTTCCATAGCATTATCAAGCTCGATACCGATTTCTGGGAGTTTTGCCTTGGCATGCAAGCTTTTCCAACGGGCTTGTTCTGGCACGAAAAAGATGTTCTCTGCCTTGTATTCATCGCGGTCTTCAGGGTCGGAAAACTCATCTGATTTAAGTCGTTCATAGAGCTCTTGGAACGAATCGGAAATGTACTTCAAAAAGATAAGTCCGAGCACAACATTCTTGTACTCGGCTGCATCGATATTCTTGCGGAGTTTATCAGCAGTCTTAAAGAGCTGTGCTTCGAAATTTACGGTCTCTTTTGCCATGATAGGTTATTGGTCGGATAGTTAAAATATCAACAATTATTATGTTCAGTATATTGTTTTATTCGAATCTGTCATATTCATTATGGAATGATGATTGAGTCTGTCGAGTATATTGGATTTTTAGAATATTTCAATTCAGTTTCGCTCTCTTGGATGTACTGTTTTAAGTTTTGTGTTTATTTTTCAAAAAAAGGATACCCTTTGTATAATTCAGGATACCCTTTTTATAGGATGAATGTAATTAGATTGAGAAGGTATTCCTGATAATATCTGCTTAATCTAAGTAACATTTATTTACCCAATCGTAAACTCTTCGAGGTCCACTACCCTCGTCCATAGCCTTATTGCTTAGTCTATCAGCTTCTTGATTAAACTCACGTCTGATATGATATACACTTAGTTTTCCATTCCAATCCGTAAGTAATCATTGGATAGCTAAGTGTATCTCTCTTAATCCCTTATTTGAAATCTTGAAGCGTCCATTAAGCTGTTCGGCGATAATTAAACTGTCCATATATAGAACAATTTCTGTCGCTCCAAGTTCAATACCCCTTTGAATACCGTATTTTGCTCCAATAGCTTCCGCACGATTGTTTGTTTCAATTCCGAGGAATTTATATCGCATTTCAATGGGGGTTGCCTCATTATTATAAATAGCAACACCAATTCATGATGGACCTGGATTTCCACGAGCTCATCCATCGATATAAATAGATAACTTCTTAATAGGACTCTCTGTAGTGTTCATAATATAAAAATGATTAGTAAAAGTAAAAAAGAAAGAAAATAATGGAACCCCCTTAGCTGCAGTGCCCCAGTTTCTATATCTATTTATAAGAAGCCAAGGTTTATGTTTTTGTTTGGCTAGAGAGACGGGGGATGAATAATAAAATTTATTCACCATACCTATATTATAGTGAATCTAAAACACCGCGACAACATGATTTTCAAGATAATTTCTTCTTTAGAAAAACTTGATTTTTCCTGTAAAATTCGTATATTGAAAAAAATCCAAGGAAGTGGTCCAAAAAATAGATATAACTTCCACGATAAACACTCCTATTTTCGCTTATTTTAAGCCAAAATCCCTCCTTTAAATTATATACATTATAATTGGTAAGGACGAGGTCGTGGATTCGAGTTCCATTGTTGGCTCCATTAAAGAAAATTAAATATCCCATTTCGATTAAGAAATGGGGGTAAATAGAAAAAAATGTAGGCTGGATTTTTTATGTTCTCTTGATTGTAAAAGGAAAAATAGTACTATCGTTGGTACTATTTTTTCATCCTGAATA
>MNYO01000058.1 GCA_001873165.1 Candidatus Gracilibacteria bacterium CG2_30_37_12 | reverse complement strand
AAAGGAAATTGCCTGAAATTCGCTATCCCCGTAGCAAGCTAACGGGGTATTACGCGAATTTCTCGCTACACTACGCTTGACGACCGGCAATTTCTAAAAAGTAGTTAGAGTAGGAAGAGTGGAATCCCACGCCGCAAGCAGCGGGGTATAAGAATTTAATAAAATATTTGACAAAAATAAGAAACGAAGTAAGAATACTAGAATACTAAAATACTATTTCTTATATACAAAAATATGTTCACAGGAATGTTCACCCCTGAGCAACTAACAAACATTCAAACAACTGTCAGAGATGCAAAGCAAGTTGAAGAAATTATCTTGCAAGTATCGGAAACACTGAGAACGATAGAGATTTCTCTCGACGAAACACAAATAGGAAGTTTTCTCTACCGAGTAAGAAATGAAGCACTCAAACAATATGACATAGGTGATATCACCCAGATATGCCCCTCTTTTAAAGATGTAGCAACTGTAAAAATTGCTAAATTTGAAGTAGATAAGACGCTCCGAATTCCTAAGTCTCCTGAACGAGAGAAAATTATTCAATCAATTATAGATATTTTTGAAAAGCATAATATTCCTATAGATTCAGAAAAGATTCAACGATTTATATCTCAGATCGTAGAGAAGATTTTATTGTCCACTCCACAGGAATATGTAAATGCTCCAACTACTCCAAAACTCATAATACAAGAACCCACCTCATCCATAATTCTCCCAGAGAATATCACACCAACTGAATATGAATATCTAACGGTTGACTCTGCTGACTGGGAAGAATTCACTTTAAGCGGTGGTATTCCTGGGAAAGTCAATCCCCAAGGAGATATTACAGAACTTATAAGCGAGCATGGTACTGTGCAATACTTTACTCAAAATGCTGCCATTCGTGAGGCAGGTATGAGACTGCCTGATAATGAAGAATGGATGCAATTGTTACGAGATTATAATATAGATATCCAAGAAATAGGAAAAGAATATCCAGATCCATCGATGCACAAACTACTAAGAGTATTACTCTGATGATGTTTACATGGCGAAAGAGGTTTACCTAGGGGGCTCGGAACAAAAGGATATCTTTGGACAAGATCCAAGAAGTGAGAAGATTGACAATATTACATTATAATTGGTAAGACAAGCGTACAGACTCCTTTAACTATTATGATGAAATATATGTGTCAGGTCATGGTCAAAAAATAGTATCAAAAAACTCATATCAGATTTCTCTGATATGAGTTTTTTATTTTAAAAATTATCCAATAGTTTTAACTGGAACTCCTTCCATTCATTCGAAGAATACATTGAACTCATCCTGAGTAAGTTCCTCTACTTCCAGTAATTGTCGAGTAATCTTCTCATGAAGATCTTTGTTTGCAAGGATAATAGTACGTGCTCGTTCGTATCCAGTCTTCAGTATTTCACGAACTTTTTCATCTATCTTCTCTTGAGTCTTTTCACTAAATATTTTCCCTCCTCCTTCCGCCCCAAGATGGTTCCCTTCAATCGCATCGGAAGCGAAGTTCTCTGCTCCAAGTTCTTCGTCGAATCCATATCTCATAACCATCGCTCGTGCAATTTCTGTAGCATTTTCTATATCAGAAGAAGCACCCGTTGTAATGAAGTCTTTTCCGAAGAATATCTCTTCTGCGACTCGTCCACCATACCCCATAGCAATCTGATCGAGAAATTTTGCTTTGCTTGTATACGTCGTGTCTTTTTCTGGGAGGAACCAAGTTACTCCACCGGTTGCTCCGCGTGGAATCATGGAAATCTTGTAAACCGGATCAGTATTTGGAAGCATCTTCCCAACAAGTGCATGTCCTACTTCGTGATACGCTGTGGTTTCTCGTTCTCTCTGGGTCAAGATATGTGATTTCTTGGTGCTTCCAATCGCAATCTTTTCAAATGCTTTTTGAAGAATCGCATGCGTGATGAGTTTTATATTTTCTCGCCCAGCAAGAATCGCAGCTTCATTGAGAAGATTCCCTATATCTGCTCCGGAGAAACCAACTGTTGCGGAAGCAATCTTTCGAAGATCTACATCTTTATCGATTGGTTTATTCTTCGCATGTACTTCAAATATCTTCACTCGGTCTTCCATATGTGGAAGTCGAATAGTTACCTTTCGATCAAATCGTCCTGGTCGGAGAAGTGCTTTATCGAGAACATCGGCACGATTCGTTGCAGCGAGAATAATAACATTGGTTTCATTATCAAAACCATCCATTTCTGTAAGTATTTGATTGAGAGTTTGTTCTCGTTCATCGTGTCCTCCACCAATTCCAGGAGAACGTTTTTTCCCGATCGCATCGACTTCATCGATGAATATAATAGATGGTGCATGTTCTTTCGCTTCTTTAAAAAGATCCCGAACACGAGCCGCTCCAACTCCGACAAACATTTCTACAAACTCTGAACCAGAGATGGAGAAAAATGGTACATTCGACTCCCCTGCAACCGCACGAGCAAGAAGCGTCTTACCCGTTCCCGGAGGCCCAACCATAAGTATTCCACGAGGGATTTTCGCTCCGAGATCTTTATATTTTTTTGGATTTTTGAGAAAATCCACGACTTCTTCGAGATCTTCTTTTTCTTCCTCTGCTCCAGCAACATCTTTGAAAGTCACTTTTTCGTCTTTCTCTGGATCGTACATACGAGCCCGAGACTTTATAAAAGCCATTGGACCATTACCTCATCCAGACATTTTCCCGAAGAGAAATACGAGAAGTACTACAAAAATAATGGTTCCTATGATACTCGGAATGGCATCTGCAAGTAATTTCCCCCAATACTCATCCTTGATCGAAACTTTCGTTGGATTTTTCTGATCATTGAAACCAAGTGCGGTGATTCCATCGTTTGGAGGGAGAATAATTTTGTCAATTTCTGTAACTTTCACGGGCTTATTGCCAATCCCCTTCTCTATTTTTTGTTCTTTCTTTTTGGCAGAAAGAGAATTCCCTTGGATAATAAGTTCAGAATATACTCCCGATGCATATTTCGCTTGGATATCATTCAATCCCACATCAGTATTGATAACTTCCTTGGTTGGTGAAACGAGAAATGTATATATCCCAGAAAATGCAATAGCGATAATAAAGAGGATAATAAAAGGATTCATATTTTTTTTATCTTTTGGATCTTTTGATTTTTTCTTATCGGTATTTTCGAGTTTCTTGAGAGTTTTGAGTAAATCAATTTGCTGTTTTTTCTGTTTTTTCATGATTGGTAGATAGTAAGTAGGAATCTTTTATAGCCTCATGATGAGGAGTTGAGATAATATGAAAAAAAGGGCGAAAAGCAAATTTGTGTTTGGCTTTTTTCCTCGGAAAATTTGGAGATAAAAAATAAGTCGCGTGAGCGACTTATTTTTAGTTACTGTATTAGACTTGTCCCGAAACAAAAAATGAATATACTACAAAGGTCACATTGTAGTATATTTCTATTTGTCTCATGTTTTCTTGTATGGATCTCAATCGTGCTCTTAAGAACAATCGTATTTTTCGTGCCCTCACAGGAATATCCCCTGAAGAATTTCAATCGCTTTTACCTGTCTTTACTCAATTTGTCATAGAAGTAGCTCTTTCCAAACAAAACCGTAAGCGTGGATATGGAGGAGGAAGACAGGGGAATATCAGAAACCCAGAAAAGAAACTTTTTTTC
>MNYO01000101.1:191-3346 GCA_001873165.1 Candidatus Gracilibacteria bacterium CG2_30_37_12 | reverse complement strand
TTCTTCCTTGCCTTCCGAAACAGTCACTCCTTTTGGAACAACTCGTTGTTTTATGAAAGCTTTTATTTTATTCAAGTCGGGCTTAACAGATTCGGGAATGACTGTGAGCATTTCTGGCTTTGCATGTTTGATAAATAATTCCATATCAGATATCTCGACTTTATCGGGCTTCTTATGAAGCTTAAGTGTTCCATGCGCTAAATCAATTGTCTTTTCCTTTCGTTCACGTATGAACGCTTCGAGCTTTATCTCAAGCCATCGCATTCTCTCCTGAAGCTGTGCGTTCTTATGAATGATGAAACCATTTATCATTGAACATTCTTTCTCTGCTTCATTGAAGTTGTAGGCGATTTGATTCTGCAATTGCTGTATCTGTAACAGTAATAGGTCAAACCAAGCTTCTGTCTGTTCTTCTTCTTTTACTTCTGCTTCGGCTAAGAGTTCGTCTATTAGGCCCATCTTAATCATCCTCCTCATGTGATGCAACTGCAATTAACACGGCTGCCGCAATTTCTATAGCAAGTACTACCCAGCTCATTTTTTGCCTTCTTTCTTTTTCTTTTCCTCTCCGAGGATCTCTCTTTTAAGCACGTTGATAATTTTCTCCGCTACTTTGATCGCGATCTTTACGGGGTCGGGGTTGTGTATGTTGTTCATTGTTGTAAATCTCCTTTCGTAGATTTAGGTATTCTATGATCGCTTCGTTTACCAAGGTGGTCATTGGTTTTTTAGCAATCAGTTTTAATTGGTAGAGTTGTGGTATTAGCCTCTCGGCAATCTTAGGACTATACATAAATATCCGCCTCGTCTATCGGCTGTCCGCACTCTTCACAGCGGTTGAATAATTTCCCTTCGTGATAGATTGTCATGCCGAGACACCAAGGACATTCAATCATCTCGCCGTCGTTGAGCGAAGGTTTCTTCGCTGAACCGTAGTAATCGTTACGCCACCAATCATCTTTACGCGGATAGTATTTTTTATACGATTCTACGCCATCCTTATTCATAACTAACGAATGATTATTCTCCATCGTGTAATGATGAAAATCTCCTTCGCCGAGAGTAAAGCCTCGGACGGTTTGTGTACGCAGATCCAAGGACTCACGCATTATCTCTCGCTCCGAACAGAAGTAAAGTATCTCATTCTTCGCATCGAAATAAAGTTCAAGAGGATTGTCCTTCTTAACAAGAATGAGTGTATCTGGATTGGACTTATCTATCACGGCAAATGCGAAGCTTCCTTCGAGTCGATCGAACACTCGTTTGATCTTATCTCCTTTGTGTTTTGCGGAAAGCACTGCAAGGATCGCTTCACTGTCAACCTCTGCATCACGTTTTTTAGTCGCGAATATTTCTCGATCATTATGGATCATGCCATTGTGTACAAGGCATAAACCGTTTTTATCGAACAGCGGGTGATTGTTTGCGTTGTTCTTTTCAGTCCCTTGAGTTTTCATTCGGGTATGGAAGATCATCACTTTTGGTAGAGACAACTTCTTCCAGTCATCTGTTCTTACAAGTTCAGCAGAACGAATGCCGTCTTTGTGAACGATGAGATTATGATCTCTTATAAACGCAAAACCCGAAGCGTCACGACCTCGGGTTTCTAGTAAGCTGAACATTTCTGTTACTGTTTGTTTGTTGGGTACCTTTTCGCTGAAGCAATAGAAACCCATTATGCCGCACATGGCAAAGCTCCTTTCAAAAAAAATTAGGAATTACGAATGAGGAATTAGGAATGGCGCCGAAGTGCCACAAGTTGTTTTTAGGCTACTTCTTTTACAGCCAGTCTGCTGATCTGTCTGATGAGATTAAATATTTCTGAAAAGTTATTCTGACGAAGCGATAAGCTGATACCAAGACGGTTACAGCCAACTCCTTCGGTAACCTTCCAGTCGAGGATGTTCAAGAAAGTAAACTCTTTAACGGAATCCATCAGATTATTACTTGCAGAGATATCGTATTCATCCCGGTCTTTTAATCCGAACAGATAAATAGGCTGCTCAACCAAACCGATCTTGTCTCTGATCTTCGGAAGCATGGAATCGTTCTTGTTTATTTTTAGCAGACTTCGATTTGTTCTTTTCCCCAGTAACCAATTACGTGAGAGTTCAATGATCAGTGTTCTGTCTGCAATACTTACGTGCGGATTGTTTGGACAATTGTCATCATACTCTTCATCCCAGCAATCGCAGCAAAAATGATCTCCATTACTGTCGGTGTGAGCATCACCTCTACCAACAAGACCATCGCATCTGCTGCAATAAACATAACCTTCATCAAAACAGCACTGACAATAAGGATCATCGAAAGCATAACGCACTTCATCCTCTCGAAGAACATCATTACACGAAACACAATATGTTTTTTCCATGACTGCCTCAATTCAAACCAATGCCCCATGCGGGCAGTATGTTTTGGTTCCAGTCGAGTCGCTTTCCCAGAAGTAGATCAAGTTCTTTCAGTCCTTCTCTGCAATCGTCTGGAATAGTAACGAGAGAATTCTTTATATTTTTTAGAAATGTACTTGCATGCTGTCTTCCTTTGATTTCTTCGAAATCGAGTTGATCTTCAGTAACTCCGAGGATAGTAAGTTTAGCAAGCGTGAAAGTAACGAGTGTAGTAGAAGGTGATAAGAGCCAACTGCCGGGTGTGCGATATTCAAAGCCGTAAGATTTTCTTCTTGTAGCCTTACGTTTGCCATAGCCACTTCTTTCGCGGCGTTGACGCTGTTGTTTATCATCAATGCAATTTGAAAGAGAATACAAAACTATATCGAGAGCATCAACGACATCTGGTTCTGGTTGAACAGAGAAATGAAGATGTCCACCAATAGGATGATCATCAACATAATGTCCGGCATGAAACTCCAAGTCGGGAGCTGTCTCATGTCCATATTCGATAACGGTCTTAAGTTTAGCAGTGAGATCAATGGGACTTTCGGAATATCCGGGACGGCATTCTGCAATTGATTCGCAACCGTCCAAACCAAATGATGAATTGGATTTGAAATAATTATGAGCGGGAACATAGCGACCTTCTCTTCTGCAAAGTAGTTCGGGATCGCAGCCGATGGTGAATGACATATGAGACTCCATAGTTTGTTAATACTATGGTTCTTATGCCAATAAATTTAGAAATGCTGAAAATAAAAA
>MNYO01000101.1:0-134 GCA_001873165.1 Candidatus Gracilibacteria bacterium CG2_30_37_12 | reverse complement strand
TAAATGATAGAACAAAACTAAGAGAAGGGAATGAGATTAGCAAGAAAGAGAATATATTTAAAAGGTTCTACCGTTAATAGTGTGAAAAGAGGTTGAGCTTGCCGTTAAAAAAGAGAATAGCAATCCTCAGATTA
>MNYO01000104.1 GCA_001873165.1 Candidatus Gracilibacteria bacterium CG2_30_37_12 | reverse complement strand
CGGCATAATGGCAAAAAGTGTGTGGCTGTTTTGACTACTTCACCCCGCTTCCAGAGGGCAGATAAGGGGGTAAATTAGTCAAAAACAAGCCAAATTTAGCGAGAAATATAAAAGTTGATACTTGGGTGCCTTAGATAAGAGAACAACTTGTATTTTTAACCACACATAATTTTCTATTTAACCGAATAATCTGAATATTTTGCAATAAAATGTTCTTTTTCATATTCTTTTTCATTAAAAAATGGAAGATTCTGAAACAGGACTTTGTCCGAGTTCAGAATGATGAATCTAAGACTTTATTTCTTCACTACTTCCATTCCTCTCATCCCTGGTTGGAGATAGGATTTCATTTCTGGCTGACAGTTGGGAACTTTCGTCGTGTAGCCAAATTCGAGAACAGAGCTTTTCATAGGTTCGGTTCTGTGGAATGTGGAGAATATCGTATAGTTTCCGGTTCCTGTTTCGGTCTTCAGATCGAGTCCAGTATCGAGCACGGAATCTTTTGGTACGAGGAATCGGATATATTGTTTATTGACCCTATTTCCTTCTATGTAAGAAAGTCGTTCTTGTTCTTTGGGATCATCGATTCCGAAATCATGGAGGAGTTTCTGGGTCTTGATTTCCTCATCGATAGTTATGGCATGATCGGAGTTGAGTCTTACTATATTATGAACCGTACACCCCGATTGAGTGGTTGCTCTCGTAGTGAGAGTTCGTTTCATATATCGATCTGATTTATTAGCAGAGAGAGAGGTAAAAATAGGATAGATGAAATTCCCTTGGTCGGATTGCCAAGATTCTCTCGTTCCGAGTTGTTTGAGGAAGTTTTCTGTATCGGTATTTTTGGAAGCCATGAGAATCTCGTGACGTTGAAAATGATCGACAAATATCTTCACATACCCGAAGATATCTCTCTTTTCTGCCAATTGTTTGGTAAATACTTCCATAAATCGGAAGAGAAACTCTTTTGGAGATTGGTAAGTATGTCCAGTATCGAGCTTTTTGTAGGGAAATACTCGTGCTTCCACGAGTGTCGAAACCACACGAGAAAAGTTCGTATGATCGATGGTTAATCCATAGGCCTCCATTTTGACTGGACCGTATTTTTTGAGAAGTTCTATAATGATTCCTTGATTGATAGCAATCATGGTATCAACACTATTAAATCCTGCTTTTTCCACGAAAAATCCAATCTTTTTCATACTATCTCGAAAATCTGGATAATAGTTTGCATCTCGGACTCAGAAATTTCCACTGTATCCTTCGAGTCCACTCGGTGGAGTTTCTTTATAGGGATAGAGTTTCCAGTCGTAATCATACACATCGTGTTTTTCGAATTTCTGAATTTGTCCTTTGTAGAGCTCGAAAGAGAGGATGCTTCCTGGAAAACCACCATTGGCACGGAGTTCATCCTGATTCTGGTTGATGATCATATATTGCTCGGGTTTCGTATCACCGAGAAGGCTCATAATAGTATCAAAGTGTGCGAGAGAAAAAGTGAGGATTTCCTTGATACCGAGGAGAGATTGCATATTTTTCTGGAGTTTCTCGTCGAAAAGAGGATTCCCGAGAGATTCTATTCCTGCATAGTAGGAAAGCGTTTTTTCTAGTCCTGCATTGATTTCTACAAGGTTATTTTTCTGTTCTTTGAAAAAGTCGGTGATTTTTAGTTTACATCCATTTTCTGTAATCCCACCAGAACCTAAAAATGCAGTATTACAGCTTCCATCTTTAGGAAGTTCTGCCATAAAAGATTGGGCAATAAACATAGTTTTTTCGAGAGAATCCGATAATTCGAGTCCACCATGTATGACATTGCCCGCGAGATGTACCTGCGGATGACTATAAAATCGATTATCGAGTACTGTTTGAAAAGGGCTGAAAACAGTGGCAATCCGTGAAAAAGAAGCATGGATATCCTGGATTTCTTTGGCAATTTCATCAAGATTACGCATATCTTTGAGCGCAGAGATGCGATTATAGTCACGAATAGTTTCCTGCTCCACATAATTTTTTGCTGCAAGCGAGAGAAATATGAGCGAGACAGAAAGAGTGATAAACACGAGACTTCCAACGGCAATTCGTTTTCGTTGTTTACGGAGCGTTTTCTTGATACGACGAAGATGTGGAATCGGGAGAATATAGATATCTGGATAAGTAGAGACTGATATGATTGTTTCCAGTGTACGAATATCGATGGTATTAAACGGAGGATGGGGAAGGGGAGAAAGAATCGAAATAGGATTCGGACGAATAATTCTTTGTTTGGAAAATATTTGGAGAAAACTCGTCGTGTATTTTTTCTCACTATAGAGATCTTCGAGATTTCTCTGTCGTTGTTTTTTGATGGTGAGTGTATGTTTTTTGGTGATATCGAGTTTTTTTCATTCTCCAGATTTTATATCTTGAAATATATGAGCGTGATTATGAGAGAGAACACTGAGTTCCGTATGTGGGAAAAATCCACGCACATCTATGATTTCTGATGCCCGAGGATCTTCTGAGAGAAATATATCGTTGATAATGTCGTTCATTGAAATAAATAGTGGAAAATAAGAGAATGTATCTACTGTTTTATGTAGATTGATATTTTACTGGTAATTCTTTTCTACATAACCTGATTGTCTTTTACAAATAAAGGTTTCATATTATGAAATAATTAAATAATTAAAGTTTTTAATATATCTCATCTATTATTCCAAATGACTATCGGTATATCATAAAAAATGAGTCTATTGAGGAAAGATACGAGTAATGAGATCTGGAGTATCTTTTCTGAAATAATGAATAATTTCCTGAGAAGATAAATGTATTACTGTTCCAGCACATATGCCAGCAGTAGTGTGAGGATATCATCTTGGAAGGATATCAAGACTTCCACTCTGTATTGAAAAAGATGTTTCCCCCGCTAATAAAGCGGTATTATACTCATCATTTTTCTTCTTCTTATCATAAGAAGTGAGATATTCATCTCGAATATACTGCCAACATCCCCTCTCATTGTTTTGTTTATCTGAACCATCCACCGAACCATTATAGTCCATTTGTATTCTTTTTTTGATAAAATGCAAGAAACTTGCATCGACATGTATGAAATCTCACAAGGTAATATCTTTTCCTGTCGTTAAATTAATGGTAGTAGCGTACTGCCAATAATTTGGATGAGCTTCTCCAAGGAAACAAGAAGAATTATAAGTGATTATTCCACTCAGAAGAAGATTGTTATTGGGCAGAAAATGATACCCATAGGAACTTTCTGGTTGTCGAGTTTTTGCATAGAATTTTTGTACTTCATAGAGTGTTACTTGCTCGAGACTTGCTTCAGAAATACGTTTTTTGAAATCGTCATCAGCAATATCATTAAGACTTGTCAGTAAATCGTCTTTTGAGGAGTATCCATATATGCAAGATGCATCCAATGCTTCCTGATAGAATTTTTAATTAAATTCTTATACCCCGCTGCTTGCGGCGTGGGATTCCACTCTTCCTACTCTAACTACTTTTTAGAAATTGCCGGTCGTCAAGCGTAGTGTAGCGAGAAATTTGCGTAATACCCCGTTAGCTTGCTACGGGGATAGCGAATTTCAGGCAATTTCCTT
>MNYO01000076.1 GCA_001873165.1 Candidatus Gracilibacteria bacterium CG2_30_37_12 | reverse complement strand
GGCGCACCGCTAGCGTTCATCCTGAGCTATGATCAAACTCTTTTAAACGTAGCTTAGATGATACTTGCGTATATCTAAATAATAAACAGTTTTCTAGTACATGTTCAGGTACTTTATGTATCGTGGTTATTTACTTCCCCATTTGAAGTTTCATCTTCTTGTGGGTAGGATGTTAATGAGCGGGTTGTACATTTTCAATCGATAAAGATATATCTCCTGAAAACGTGCAGAGATTTATATGGAAAAATGATTTAAAGTCAAAAGATTTTATTATTTTCTTAGAAGTTTTTCAAAATGAGTGAATAATTTTTATTTTGCAATTTCAGAGCTCTTCCCTATACTTTCCCCGATTTACCAATATATAATTATCATTCTCTTATGGATATCGATTCTTTTCTCGCAGATCTTCGAAAACACGGACTCGCGAATACCATCCCCAATATTTCGGATAAAAATGCTCGATTTTTGAAAGATATGATTCATATCGGAGGAGTCAAAAACCTTCTCGAAATAGGAACAGCCAATGGGTATTCCACTATTCATCTCTGTCTCGCTTTGAGGGAAAATGGAGGTCATCTCACGTCCATTGATTATTCTCTCCCTTCCTATAATGAAGCGGTGGAAAATATCAAAAAGACAGAAATGGACGATATTGCCACGCTCATATTTGGAAATGCTCTTGTGGAACTTCCAAATCTGCCTGCAGAATCTTTTGATATGATATTTATCGATGGACAGAAAAAACGAACCATTGATTTCTATAAACTTGCTTATCCATTACTGAAAGAAGGAGGATTTTTCATCGTCGACGATGTTATAAAATTCTCCGAGAAAATGTCGAGTTTCTATGAATTTCTCGAAGTAGAAAAAATACCCCATACTATCCTCGGAATCGATGAGGATGATGGGGTTATGATGATTGTAAAAAGGTAATCCTACAAACTATAGTTAGCTTAAATAGACCAACTTCCAATAATAGAGATTGTTTGATATTCTTTTCCTACTACCACTCTAATTTATATCTATCTCTGAAGCATCGATACTTTTTGTATCTTGGATATTCTCTGTGGAAATTACTGTAATAGTACTATTGGGCTTTAAGCTTGAAATACTCATCTCCACTTTTTTCA
This sequence comes from Candidatus Gracilibacteria bacterium CG2_30_37_12, assembly GCA_001873165.1. Lineage (GTDB taxonomy): Bacteria > Patescibacteriota > Gracilibacteria > BD1-5 > UBA2023 > UBA1545. Next base: position 2,524 of record MNYO01000076.1, on the reverse strand, counting down.
TGGGATTTGGTGGAGTAGGGAAATCCTCGGGCTTGGGTGGAATAGATATACCACCACTCATATTTTCTCTGTTTTTCTTCATTTTTTCTTCAAAGAGAACCATATCTTTTTGCATTTCGGCATTTGTCTTCGTTTGGAGCTTATAAATCTTGGTGCTTGCTCAGATATATATCTCTCTCGTATCCAAGAGAGGATCTGTGAGAGCATTTATAAGAGTTACTTGCAAAGTGAGAGCATTTCCATGTATCCCTTGCACGATTCCTCCAATATTCTTGGATTCTCTGAAGCCATATCCCATAAATGCAATATCCGCGTGTCCTCTCGCCATGAGTCGGTCATAGGCTGCCTGCAAACCCGGTTTCAAATCTCCCTTATTTTCTGATGTCAAGATATTCGAGATTGGAGTATTATTGGCACCATGAGGCAATATGTACCCGATAAAGACTCCAAGTATCAAGAAAATGATTATGGTAATAATGGTTTGCTGTTTCATAGGAATGAGTGAGTTATTAAATATATTAGACATAGGATTATTAAATAATACTTCATAATACTTCCATTTTAAAATTTACTAGCACAACGAACTGCCAATCAGTAACCACCATCACTGGATTGTACTGAAATCCCATTATTAACATTAAACCCCAGACCCCATGACCAATAACTATCGACTGCAGTGCTTGACCAATATGTACCAGAAACAAGAGTGCCAATACCTGCTAATTTTAAGTTTGTATAAAACAATTTAAGTTCATCTTTCGCTGGTAGAAACCAAATTCAAGGAGTCGTTGGATATAAATCCCAACATAGATTTCAAGGAGTTCAAGAATTTCATTTGATTGAACTTGTATTAAAATAACCATCAGTAGTACTTGTTGCAGAAGTTGCTACTCAGGCATATCATCTCGGTATACCTAGACTATTATCGACAGAAAAAGCAACAAGAACTTTTGATGATACTGTCGTACCAGCTATAATTGCTGATCCCGATTCTCCTGGATAGCCTGTAATATTACATCAGATATATTTATTTATGTTATTGTAAATATCTGCTTGTTTAATTACATTTGTCGCTTGTGTGTAGGTAATCGTGCAAGTAGAGGGAACGCAAGTACTCACACTCTGCCAAGCAAGACAAGGATAATATCCGGTCAATATTCCCGTCATCGGTTTCCAAGCTACACTAAAATCCCAGCCAGTATAGGTTCCTTGTGTAGTCATTTCCGCGGTAGTTTTTCAGACTCCATAGAGAGTTGTTCCAGTGAAGGTGTCGGAGTTGTAGTATGAGGAGGTTATAGGAGAAGTGCCATTACCTCAAACCAATCATCCGAGAAGACTCAATCAATTTATGGTATTATTGGCCGCATAGGAGTTGGATATTGAAGCAGAAGAATAATTCTATCAAATGAGTCATCATCTGAAACTAGCAGATCAATTCATAGTATTATTGGTAGCGTATGAATTGGAGATAGGAGAAAGACCATAATTACCTGAAACAAGTCATCAAGCACTACTACCAGCATTTATTGTATTATTAATGGAGTATGAATTGGAGATAGGAGAGGTGTCATTCCATCAAACGAATCATCAAAAAGCACTACCTCATCATCCTATTGTATTAGTATTCGTATAGGAATTGGTAATAGGAGAATCCTTATTACTTCAAACCAATCATCCGATAATATTGTATCCATCTATTGTATCATTAGTAGTATAGCAATTAGTTATCGAGGACGACAGATTATTTCAAACGAGTCATCAGACCATTTGTGCTCACTTTATATTTGCTCCGTCTACTCATATATTTTCTATAGTCGCTCCATTTGCAGAACCAAATAATCATACATAATTTTCTGATGGTCTATGAATATATAATCCCGTTATCTTATATCCCGCTCCATCAATGGTACCATTGAATGGTGTTGTCCAAAAGTTTCCAATAGGTTTAAATCCGAGTCATCCATGATTGAGCGGATCTCAAGACAGAGAAGTGGCACTGCAATCGATATTATTTGCCAAATGATATTTGCCAGCCAGAGTACCTATGCTCGTTCCTATATTTTGAAGCTCAATGCAATTTGTTATTGTACCTGGAGCCTTCGTACAAGTACTCTCATTCTGCCAAGCGAGACAGGGGTAGTATCCAGTCAATGTTCCAGACATTGGTTTCCAGTTGTTGGTAATAGAACTAAAATCCCACCCAGTATAGGTTCCTTGTATAACCATTTCTGCGGTAGTTTTTCCACTTCCATACGAGGTCGCTCCAGTGAAAGTGTCTTTATTGTAGTATGAGGAGGTTACAGGAGTATAAGAATATGGCATAATGGCAAAAAGTGTGTGGCTGTTTTGACTACTTCACCCCGCTTCCAGAGGGCAGATAAGGGGGTAAATTAGTCAAAAACAAGCCAAATTTAGCGAGAAATATAAAAGTTGATACTTGGGTGCCTTAGATAAGAGAACAACTTGTATTTTTAACCACACATAATTTTCTATTTAACCAAAAGATTTATAATTCTGGCCAGTG
>MNYO01000100.1 GCA_001873165.1 Candidatus Gracilibacteria bacterium CG2_30_37_12 | reverse complement strand
TATTCGTGTAGTAGTGGAAAATACTATCTGTGGAATGAAGCGATACAAAACAGCTTCTGATATTTTTAGGTGAAGAAAATGACAGGATGATATCTATACATTCATGGCAGCGGGGCTCTGGAATTTTCATTTACAGTACAAAACGTCATTTGGAAATACATAGAAATACAAAAAAGAAGAGAAAACCTCCTCTTTTTTGTAAATATATTATTACGGGACAAGTCTATTTACGTATATTCTAGGAAGTAAGTGCCTAGTGTAATTTCAAAAAATATCACCTCTACTGAAGTGATATTTTAGTTATTTATCTCCCCCCATAGTATCCTTTTTTTTGCTCCGCTTGTCTTTGGACCAGAAGGGCGATTTCCTGGACTCGATGGTCGAGCATAAGAATTACCAGAACTCGGACGAGATGGAACGACTTTATCTACTCCATGAACTCGTTCACTCTCTCGTGGCTTCTGATGCGAATGTCCTTCGCTTCTGGGAGAAGAGAATCGACTATCTTGTGGAGTTTTCTGAAATCTTGGGTCAGAACTTCCTCGTCCACGACCACCACCCGCTTTTGATTGAACAGCTTTTTCCTTATTAGATGGAATCACATTCATCTTCGGAAACGGATGATCTTCTACAACGGGGATTTTCTGAGATATGAGTTTCTCAATATCTCGGAGATGAGCAATATCATCATTATCACAAAAAGAAATCGCCACTCCTTTTGCACCCGCTCGACCCGTTCGACCGATACGATGTACATACGTTTCAGAAATATTTGGGATGTCATAATTGATCATATATTCCAATGCGTCGATATCGATTCCACGAGAAGCAATATCAGTTGCTACGAGTACTCGAGTAGTCTGTTCTTTAAAATTTGAAAGAGCGCGTTGTCGATTGTTCTGAGATTTATTCCCATGAATTGCTTCGGCTACAATACCACGTCCAACCAAGAATTTCACTACTTTATCAGCTCCGTGTTTTGTACGGGTAAATACGAGTACATTTTTGATTTTTGGATCTTCTAATAAGTGCACAATCAAGCTATTTTTACTCCCTTTATCAATATGATATACACACTGACTAATCGTCTCGGCTGTTGTGGAAATAGGCGTAATTTCCACCTTCTCAGGATTTCGGAGAATAGTTCCCGCAAGTGTCATAATCTCTGGTGTCATAGTTGCAGAAAAGAACAATGTCTGACGTTTCACAGGAATCACTTTAAGAAGTTTTCTGATATCGTTAATAAATCCCATATCGAGCATACGATCGGCCTCGTCAAGCACAAATATTTCTATGTCCGCAAGGGAAATATATCCTTGTCCCATCAAATCAAGAAGTCGTCCTGGAGTAGCAATCAGAATGTCCACTCCTTGACGAAGTCGCTCAGTTTGATTTCCTTGTTTCACTCCTCCAAATATCACTGCCTGATGAAGTCCTGCATATCGTCCATATGATTGGAAACTTTCCTCGATTTGGATAGCGAGTTCTCGAGTAGGAGTGACGATCAAAGTTTTAATCTTTCGTCTCCCTTTGAGTGGATCTTTTTTCGCATACAACATTTGAATAATAGGTATCGCAAATGCGGCAGTTTTTCCAGTTCCTGTCTGAGCACATCCGAGAAAATCTCGTCCACCAAGAATCGATGGAATAGCCGCTGCTTGAATAGGGGTTGGAGTGGTATATCATTCATCATCAATCGCTCGAAGAATCGGTTCTATAATAGGAAGATCAGAAAAAAGCATGAGTTTTTATTTTATATAAATAGAGGGGCGTATGATATGATTAAAAGAAGATATAGCAAATGAAAAATACACCTGATTTTACACACCCGATTCTAGAGTATATTTCTTTCGGAGCAATGCCCATTCTCCTGGATTCTCTGGACAGTTCATCCAGATATCGAAGTTTCCACCGTGTGCAGCATCTTTTTCCTCTCCTTTTGGATCGAGAATTTTCTCGACATTGAATTCAAAAGTTCGGTCTGGTCCGATAATTTTCACAAGGTCACCAAGATTGTATCGATTTTTCACTTCCACACGACACATCTGTCGATCTGCGTCATATTCACGGATAATTCCAAGATATTCTTCTTCTTTGATTTCCCCATTTTTCTCGAACCAGATAGCCTTCTCACCGGGATTTCCTACAAGAAATCCTGGAGTATATCCACGATTCGATATCGCAAATACTTCTTTTCCGAGTGTATCTGCATCGTAAGTCTCTCCTTTTTCCACTGCATCGAGTGCTCCACGATAAGCTCGTCCAACTCCTGCAAGATAATTAAGAGTTTTACTTCGTCCTTCTACTTTGAACGATACAACTCCGGCATCTGCAAGCTCTTGCATATAAGAAAGCAAACAAATATCTCGTGAATTCATAATATAGGTTCCATATTCATCCTCGTCGATTGCCATAATCTCACCTGGACGTTCTCGTTCCTCCAGGTAAAACTCTCCCGTGAGCGGGATATATTCCTCTGGACGTCCCGTAGAATCATACAAATCTTCATCAGATACATCTCGTTTAAATACCTTATATTCCCAACGACAAGAATGAGAACAAGTTCCCTGATTTGGATCTCGGTGAGAGAAGTAATTTGAGAGAAGACACCGTCCAGAATACGCCATACATATTGCTCCATGCACGAAGAATTCTATCTCCATATCAGGACATTCTTTATGAATTTCCTGAACCTCTTTGAGAGAAAGTTCTCGAGAGAGAATAATTCGTTTAATCCCCATCTTTTGCCAAAATTTTACCTGTGCCCAATTCGTATTATTGGCCTGTACGGAGAGATGAATTTCCGCATCAGGATAAGCAGTTCTTACCATATCGATAAGTCCTGGATCACTCATAATATACGCATCTGGTTTCATCGCATACATCTTCGCAAAAGCTGCCATAAATGGTTTCAACTTCATATTGTGTGCATAGATATTTGCCGTGAAATATATCTTCTTTCCACGACTGTGACAGTATTCAACCGCTTCTGCGAGATCTTCCCAGGTAAACTGGTTTTCACGAGCTCGAAGTGAGAACATAGGGACCCCGGCATAGACTGCATCTGCTCCATAGGCAATGGCATACTTCAATTTTTCAAAATTCCCAGCGGGGAATAAAAGTTCAAGTTTCTTGGACATAATAAAAGTTATAAAAAAATAAAAAATCTACCGAGTTTAATGGTAGATTTACACAAGAGTATCTTTTAAAGATATTTATGCACACTACCACCTAGAAAAGAATCTTTCCAGGGACTATTCAAAAGAGTGTGCACTATTTCTTTGAATGGAGGTATTGTATAGAAAACGATAAAAAGTCAAGAAAATAGCAAATTTAATAACTCATTCTTAACGACTAATACTCATATTAGCAACTGTTAAAGATAAGGTACTATTATTATACCATTTCCATTGCCATTGAAAGCATATAAGTATTGATAATACTTTAAATTGTACTATGTATCCTGTAGAGGTAGTTGCAAGATCAATGGAACCTATAATAGTCTAACATTCTCGGACAAAAAATAGAGGTGGATTAAGACAAGAAATATGATACCATTATTTCTGTTCTTTTTAACCAAATATTCTATGTCCAAGAATCGTAAAAGGTATGCTGCTACCTTTAATACAAAAGCAGTACTTGATATTCTTTCTAATCAAGGAACACTCAATGAAGTAGCTTCCAAGTATCAGATAGATTCTACTATGCTCTCAAAGTGGAAACATGCA
>MNYO01000079.1 GCA_001873165.1 Candidatus Gracilibacteria bacterium CG2_30_37_12 | reverse complement strand
TGTTAGGCGCACCGCTAGCGTTCATCCTGAGCTATGATCAAACTCTTTTAAACGTAGCTTAGATGATACTTGCGTATATCTAAATAATAAACAGTTTTCTAGTACATGTTCAGGTACTTTATGTATCGTGGTTATTTACTTCCCCATTTGAAGTTTCATCTTCTTGTGGGTAGGATGTTAATGAGCGGGTTGGTGCTTCAAAAATAAAGCTCGCCTATAGTATGATTTTAGAAGAGAATGTCAAAAGTTTTTTAAAGAAAGTTTCTATTTTCTTTTCTTTCCGCAAAGGAGAGCGATTTCTTCTCTACAGATTCATAAAAAATCCCCCTATAGAGGAAGATTCCAAAGGGGGAGAGATAAATTATCGTATACTATTTTTGTTCGGAGTGTCTTGTATTTGCTTCATCCTCTCTTTTTCTTGTTTGCAACGATCTTGAAGTCCGTACTGTTCGACAATAGCACAATCTTTAAGTTCTGGTTTCCTCTGTATTGAAGTGTTTCCAGAAACAGTTACTGGAATCGAATGAGGAAATCGATCCAAGACAAAATCCAAACGACAACGATCTTGTTCAAGTTTTTCAGAAGAGAAACTGTCACAGAGAACTATATCACCACCGTTTGCGAGTTGCTTCATAATCTCGGATTGTTTTTGTTGTTTGGGAATATCTAATTTCTCTTGTACGCAAAGTTTCTGTTGTTCTCTCACAAGGAGTTTTCGACAGTTAAATGCGAGTCGTTCGGTATCGGGAAGGTTCATATAGCGAGTAAACACATCGTTTGCTTGGGTATCTTCACAATTGGTTCGCTTCATAGATCATACGGGGAAAGTCGAACAATCTGAAGGAATATCTGTACTTCCTGAGTGAATTACTGGTATAGTAAAATCGGAAATATTCAGTGGTCGTTCGAATATGTATCCTGCAAATTTTAAACCAATAACAATGAGAATAATAATTCCAAGAGTCGAGAGAACTCCGAGAAAGAAAGGTCTTTGGGACATAGAAAAACGAGGGGTTAGAAATTATTTTCAACCATAGAGCTTTAATAGTTGTTTGTCAAAAGTCAGTAATTCTGCTGAAAATTTTTGAGCGATATATATGAGCGATAAATCAGTAAAAGAAATACTATCTTGAAAACTCAGATAAAAATTTATTTCGCCTAAGATATCATTATTAATGAGTTCAATATTATCTGTTTCTAAAAGAAATTTCAGAAAATCATCCGCTTTTTGTTTTCAAAAACGATAAGAAAAAATAGAGCTTACTTCCTGAACAACACAATATGGCACTATTATTTTAGAATTTTGGATTTCACTCAAAAGTTTTATAGATAATTCATGGAGGGAATCATCTTCATAAAAAGCTCAGATGAATATATTACTATCCAATACATATACTTTTTTACTTTTTTCCATAGAGTATTTCATCAATATTAGAAGACAAATTTTCCTTTTTGTCGTTTCAGGTTTTTATCATATACTTTCCTATGTTCTCGAGAAGATTTCATTTTTTTCTCTTGAATTCAAACTGTATCTTTATGATACCGATACTATATTCTTTTATAATATCTTTCTCTGCAGTAGTCATATTCTATAAGTTATATTTTAATGAGACTATTATAATCTTTTTTATAAAAACACAAGAACAAAAATATGAAGACTACTGCTTTCCCACCTATTTCTCCCATCCAACGAGTTGTCGGGATATCATCTCGATGTGTTGGTTCAGTCGAACAAATGGAGCGAGCGGAATCTGGTGAAGATCATGGGTGACACGGAGGAATATCCGAAGAGTCTCACAGTGTTCGCGGGCAATCCTGATATGCGGAAGTCTCGCTTCAAACGAGCCATTGGCTCGATAGATCTCGCGAAGTATCGCCATGGTCTCGGATTTCATCTCTTGACCGATGGTATACTTGTACTCTCGGTTCATACCGCGAGTAAACTCGAAAATCGAGACTAAGAGATCATAGGTTTCTTTGTAAACCGCAAGTTCGGAGGCAAGTCACATATGGCGAGGAAAGAGTCAAAGAGATAAAGAGACAAGCTATTTTTTACGAGTTCTTAACACACCGGACATACATAGGAAAGTTGTTGTAGTAGAGGAAACCATTGTAATCCATGCAGTACGTACTGCTCGCCCCGTAACAATTGTTCCACCCGGCACTGGGAGAATAGGCGTAGTAACCGTAATCGTAGTAACCGTAATCGTAGGCGGCGATGATGAACATGTACGGAGTAGTCGACCAAAGAAAACGACCTGCTGAAAAAGACATTCCAAGAACTCGCGCATAATCCATCTCACTCGAAGTGGGGATTCGCCAAGTTCCAGATGGAGCAAGACCATTACAATAGGTTGCAGCAGCTGGGTAAGTTACTGGTCATGTATCGGTCGTTTGCCAAGCGATTCCTCCGTAGAGGGAAGTTCCAGGGGGAGCTATGGGAGTAGTAGAGGGAGCATTAGAAGTACAACTCAGAGTCGATCCATCTGAGGTACACCATTTTCCTGCGGTCAGAGTTCCCACTTTTGGATCGACCTCAGTAGAGATAAGAGTTGGTTTGCCTGTTACTCCTGTCCAAGGGACAGAGTTGGCATTCGTTGCAAGGTCAGCATTGGTAGCGAGTTTTACTTTCCCAGTGATATCGTTCAAATAGTTTCCTGATTGCAATATACGATTAAAAATCGTAGCGAATTTTCCTCAGGCGGTTTCTCCTGTTGGTGGAGCAGATGGGTAGATCGAGGCATAGGTGATAAACATCCCCATCACGAGAAAGAAAGATATAAAATGAAAGGTAAATGTTTTGAGAAATTGTTTCATAAATGAAAAAATGAAAAGATAAATTTTTATTTATTCGTATTACGCACATATTTTGTCCCTCCAAAGGCTCGCGTAGACAGTACTCTGGAGTAACTGCCCTTCGGGGAGCATACCGAGCGAAGTGTAACGAAGTCGAGGTATCCCTTTTGATCGAGAATATGACATATATAATTCAGATAGATATATTACTCTCTTTCTGTAGTCATCTAAAAGTCTTTTTGTCTCAAGAGTGTTGACCTAAAGAGATCTCACCCCACAAGGGGGAGCTATGGCTTCAACTACGGTCGGGATGACAAGAGGTGTTGGTGGACTACATCCTGATTTGACGATACGAACTTTTCGATAGAGTCGATCTGGTTTAAAAAATGTACTCATACCAGATGAGAGCCACCGATCGAGCATCATCTTCCTGAGTCGAAAAGTTTGGAAATTTCCCATATATCCGAGGCAAGAATTGATACGATAACGGGATGTATTCAAAAATTCAAAATCAGGATGTTTAACCTCAGAACAACGTTTCATTATCTCCTCCAGAGTTGTATGAAAATTTCCTTTCGTCCTGTTTCGAACATAGGTTCTATAAGGTTTTATATAGCCACCAATGAAATCAATGCCATCTGATACTCGCCGAAATTCAATCTTATTTGGATGAAGAGAAAGATGAAGTTTCTCCGAGAGAAAACGAGTGATTTCTGGAATAAGTGTTTCAAGATGCTTACGAGATGGACTCATGAATATCATATCATCTACATATCGCCCA